>NZ_JAQMSE010000254.1:0-17009 GCF_028330045.1 Aphanizomenon sp. CS-733/32 | reverse complement strand
CCGAACTCAGAGGTGAAACGCTGCTGCGGCGACGATAGTTTGGGGGTAGCCCCACGTCAAAATAGCTCGATGCCAGGTCTATTATTCAACAATAAAACCTCTTCTATTTATTTAGAGGCGGTTTTTGTTTTTGGCACGCTTTTTTAGCGATGACTGCGGTGATTGAATCCATTGCTATTTATCCCACATTCCGCACTTCCATGCGTATAGCTCAAACTAGGAAAATTAATTTTAGTCTAAACTCCAGTAATTCAACTAATCTAGGGCTTACGCATTGACAAAGTTTTCTAAATATGTAATGTGGATTTTATCTCTTATAGGGTTCGTCAGACCCAATAATTTGGTAAAAAACAGATTTCCTCTATCTGACGCACCCTACTCAGTAAGTTATTCCCAAAGCCGAAAACGACGCAATTTCGTTCATTCATATGATGGCAAGTTAGTGAGCGTGCGTCCTATCATCTAAATAATGTAATAACTGTACAATCAAAGATAGAATCATCGTCAATGGTTAGAATCACTCTTTGATGATCATTAATTTTTAAAGCATATATAGTCGAATCATAGGAATGATTAAGTTTGATATTTCTAAGTTGTTCGCTACTTTGATAAAATAACATCTTATCTTTAGATAAGGTTTCAAAATACCGATTCATTTCTTTAATTTCTTTGTTGAATTAAAAATAATTGTTAAATCTATGAGCAATCAAACTTCTATTCCGGTTATTGTCAATGGTGCTGCTGGTAAAATGGGACGTGAAGTAATTAAAGCAGTAGCAAAAGTATCTGATTTGACTTTAATGGGGGCAATTGACACAACTCCCGAACATCAGGGTAAAGATGCGGGGGAACTGGCGGGTTTAAGTGAACCATTGGAAGTACCAATTACGAATCAATTAGAGCCAATGTTGGCGTATGTGGCTGGGGAGAGACAGATGCAACCGGGGGTATTAGTTGATTTTACTCATCCTGATGCAGTTTATAATAATATTCGGTGTGCGATCGCCTATGGAATTCGTCCAGTTGTGGGAACTACAGGTTTAAGTCCGGCACAACTTGAAGAATTAGCTGATTTTGCCGAAAAAGCCAGTACCGGTTGTTTGGTGATTCCTAACTTTTCCATTGGAATGGTACTACTCCAAGAAGCCGCCCTCAGAGCTTCCCAGTATTTTGATCATGTAGAAATTATCGAACTTCATCATAACCAAAAAGCTGATGCCCCTAGCGGTACAGCCATTCAAACTGCTCAACTATTAGCGGAAATGGGTAAAACTTTTAATCCTGCTATTGTGGAAGAAACGGAGAAAATAGCCGGAGCTAGAGGCAGTTTAGCAGACGAAGGGATTAGAATTCATAGTGTCCGGTTACCAGGACTAATTGCCCACCAAGAAGTAATTTTTGGCGCAGCCGGGCAAATTTATACCTTACGTCATGATACCAGCGATCGCGCCTGTTATATGCCGGGAGTAATATTAGCCATTCGCAAAGTTAATCAGCTAAAGTCATTAGTATATGGGCTAGAAAAAATACTTTAAAAGCAAGGAGTCAGGAGTCAGAATAATAATATAGAGGGAAGTGAAATTTTCTCACCCTCATCAAAGTTGACTCCAAAAGTCATGATGATCTTGACTTCCGTATTCTCTATCCTGAATCCTTACCTTAAAAATTGGGATTTTTCCATCCAAAAGCCAAAGTCCAAAATGTAAAATATGCTGGTTCCCTTAACTCGCCAAAAATTTGAACAAATCATCCCCCTAATTGCTTCTGGACCACAATATAAATACTATTGGGGGAAAGTAAGCAGTTTTGTGCAACGGATACTAATTTCTGTAGTTATCTTAGCTATACTACTGCTGATACAATTCTTGTTTAGATTGGAATTTGGATTAATATTCTTTTTTGGGGTATTTGGCGCTTTTTTTTGGCTTTGGTATCCCATATTCCAAGCAAGTATACGCAATAGAAAATGCCGCCGTTACAAATACAGTGGCTTTTTTCGGGGACGAGTGTTAGATTGGTGGATTACAGATCGGTTAATGGGTAAACAGGAAACCGTCAATAGTAAAGGTGAGTTAGTCATCATCGAAAACCGCGAAAAGCGGATTAACTTAGAAATAGGCGATGACACAGGGTTCGCGGTGGAGTTTGAGGCTCCACTACGTAACGCTCACAAAGTCATCGCTCGTGGACAAATAGCTGAAATGGTAGTCATGTCCAATAGCTCTGATTTAAGTACCATTGAAGAATTCAGCGATATATATATTCCTAGTCGTGATTTGTGGGTAAGTGATTATCCCTATGTTCGTAGAGACTTTTTCAATGAAGTTAGTATGCGCTTGCGTGCAGACCGGGAAAGAAAACCCCGCCGTCCTTCGGCAAGACAGGAAGGGAGAGAATAGGTAATAGGTAATTGGTAACTATTTCCCCCTGCCCCCCTGCCTCCTCCTGCCCCTGCCCCTACATCATCCGCTTACATTTCTATCCTGTCCATAAGCTTGCCAAGCCAAATCCACCAAACCATCAACAATGGCAGCAGCTACGACAGCGTTACCCTTGCGACCTTCAACAGTAATATAAGGAACTAAGGATTCTTGTAATCTTTCTTTTGCAGTTTTTGAATTGATAAAACCTGCTGGGGTAGCAACTATTAAAGCGGGTCTAATTTCTTCCGCTTCAATTAATTCAACCAGTGCAGTTAAGGCTGTTTGCGCTTGACCCACTACAAATATTCCTTCGGGGTAACGCCTAGCCAGAGTTTGAATGCCCCAAGCTGCACGGGTTTTTTCCTTTTGGGGTCGTGTTAGTGCTTCCATACTACAATATACTGGATTAGCAAACGTACTTTGAATATCGTGGGATATACCTACCTGTACCATTGGCGCATCTACCACGATAGTAGTTCGCGCAGCTAAAGCGGCTGCTCCAGCTTGTAATGCTTGTTCTGAAAACCGAATCAAGAATTTATACTCAAGATCGCCTGTAGCATAGACTACGCGACGGACAATTTCATACTCTGCTGGTGAAAAAACATGATCACCAATTTCATTATCAATAATTGCCAAACTTTGAGCATCAGTTACGTGCCATTCCATTGCTATTTAGCTTCTTATATATTAGCCTTCAGCTTATCAGTATTTTGGATTTTGAACTGTAAAATTGCAAATTTCCCTTCCTAATCCCTATTCCCCAGTCACTTTTCAGAATTCAGCATCGGGGGAAGTCCGATTCAACATGGGAGATAAATAAGCTACTAAAGCACCAATAGCAAAGGCGGAAACATTGCGGACAAGAGGCAACCAATCGTTTGTACGGGTAATAACTGGAGCAATACCGAAGGCAATAAATAACATTCCCCATAAAGGTGAGAAAATTAATGCCCATTGCCAAGCAACTATTTTTTTATCATCACGGGGTTGGGCGGCGAAACCACAAATAATCCCGCCAACAGCGGAGGTAACAAGGGTGAGTATCCATTGTTCTCTAGGTAGTCCTGGAACGACGTTACAGCCACCTTTAAGTAAACAACCTTTAACTGAATTTAGAGCCTGGAGAATGGCTTGATCTTCTCCTTCTTCACGAACAAAGTATAAGTTACCAAAGCGGGTTTGTAGTTCAATCCAGAAGGTGCGAGGTAGGAACTCATAAACTGCATCACCCACACTAAAGCTGAGGATGTTACCACCACGAGCATCTGCTACCAAAAGAATGCTTTTATCATCTAAACCCCAGTATTTAATCACTGCTCTACCTGGGGTACGGTCGTACTGAGTTAGAACGCGCAGTTTCCAGCCAGTGTCAGTTTCAAACTGTTCTAATTCTTTAACTAGCTTTTCTTCCTGGGGGTCGGGGAGAGTTTTTGCTAAATCTACTACTGGTGTTACAAAGCTAGGTAGTAAATCGGGATTTTCATAAGCTAGAGCTGATGGGGAATTGATTGCCCAAATTGAGCCAATAAAGCAAAATGCGGCAATTGATACTAAAATTCGTCGCCAAAAACACAGGTGCATGAACGTTTTTATACTATAAAATCAGAAGGATAATGTAACAAGTGCTTTTTAAAGCGTAATGTAAAAGTGATATTTCTTTACACTTCTTTACTTTACTCTAATATTTAGGTATCTCAACAAAATCTGATCGAGAAATTGGAACAGAAGTCGGGAGTCAATACTTGTCGGTTAAGGAAATGTAGGTTGGGTTGAGCGACAGCCAAACCCGACAAAATCCATGATAATGTTGGGTTATGGCTATGGCTCCTACGTCGCCACGCAAGCTATCGCCACACTATGGCTAACGCCTCCCGTCAGGGATACGTGAACGTTGCTCATTCGGTTTTTGGATTGATAAGTGTTTTTGGATTTTTCCTGGTATTTTCCTGGCGTGTGAAACTTTTCCAAGCGGCTTTAAAGCCGACTATGACGCTACGAGCACCGATTTGCACAGTTTCTGCTTGTTTCTTGGCATTGTCCAGGCTTTGATCAAATTGCTTAACAACTTGACCGGCGCTTTTGACACCTTCACTAACATCTTCGGTTAAGTCTGTTATTTCTATGCTTGTGTTGCGGATAGCGTTGAGAGTGGGTGGTAACTCTCGTGAAAGGGTGTCAAAGAATTTTTCGGCACTACGAGCGGCACGGGCTAATTCCTGCAAAGCGGGGATGGCTGCCACTAAAACGGTTGTTAGACTGACAGTAACTAGGAGGATGGATAGTCCCAGCCAAAATAAAGGATCAATCACGGTGATGGCATTTATGAACGTTCTAGTTTTTCAGTCAGGGAATCTGTGTTGTTTGGGGTGTTGCGGATATCAACAGTATTTTGTTTGTGGAAACTTTGGCTTTCGTCTACACCAACAGCGATCGCTTCCCGCAATCTATCTACAGTTTCTTCCCAGTTTTCCAGAGTGCTACTAGAAAGACGATCTGCCTGAATTTGCACACTAGTAGAAATATCTTCCGCTAATTCGGGGATAGCATTGGCAGATTTTTTAATTAGTTTACGGGTTTCGCGGCCTGTGCGCGGAGCAACTAATAAACCGACTAAAGTGCCGATAGCTGCTCCTAACATCAAACCACCAATAAAGATTCCAGAACGGTTGTTAGACATTTTTTTATTTTCCTACTCCATAAAATTTAATTTTATACAGGAGTATAGTTTTCTTTTAAGTATGTACTTAAATTAATGAGGTACAGGATCTAAATTCAAAGCCGGACAGCCAGTTTTACTCCTGACTCCTGACTTCTGACTCCTGACTTCTGACTCCTGCCATATTTTAACTATAAGTTGCCACTTTCTTCGCTACCAGCCAAAGATTAGAGATAGCATATTTCAAACATACTGTTTCTTTGGTAGCATGACAAGAAACCTTAACTGTTTGTGTTTTTACATCATCTTTTATAAGTTTGGCATGATAAGTGTAGAGAGTACCGGCAGGTTGTTCAAAACTCAACTCACCAATAATTGTATGATTATCTAAGCTTTTTTCGATGATTTTACCTGTTATTTGATAGTTAAACCAATCCCAACCTAAACGCAGCATCAGTTCTCTTTCCAAGATTTGCAGAGGATTTGGTAATATTCCCCAACCACGATAAACTTTATGTAAACATTGTATATCCCCAGTATGAGTAAGAATTGATTTAAAGGTATCTTGATCGAGGATACCATAATATCTTCCTTGGGGAAAATCTATAGCTGTGGGAGCAAATCTATGTCCACCAAAGTGACTTGATTTCCAAATTCTGATGTGATTTAACTGTAAATCAGCAATTGTATTTTGAGAGTAAAAGTAAAAAGGATTGCCATACCTAGCACAACATTGATCATGGCTCCCATGAGTACATATTAAGATATCTCTGGTAATACTAGATTCTATTTCATAATCAACACTCATTCCTGCTAACCATTTACTGACAATTCCGGCGACTTGTTCAATATTTGGTAATTTAAATTCTTGTTTTCGGTATCCTTGACTTAATCCCTGTTGCTGTTGATAAATTAATAGGGTTGTTTCTTCTACTTTATGGGATTCATCATTGGCAATTAATAGAAACCGAATTGGTAGTTGAGATCGGGTGACATTTTCTACTAAACTACGTAAGTTATCTGGTACCCATTTAGATTCAAAGGCCTCATAAACCCAAGGGGCAGGACATTCTATTAAAATGTAGGTTTGGTAGTTGGTAGCACTACCAATGATATCTTCTTGGATTTTTCGTGAATTATCTGCACAAAAAAGTTTATTCATTTACACTTACTCAAATAAAAAGTTAATGGTCAATGTTGCGATAAAATCCTGATTTTTAAAGTTGCTTTTCCCTAAATAAATCCTATTCAAATAATTATCTCAAAAACTATTCAAAAAGATACAATAATTAAAAATACAGCATTATTTTATCATTGATATAGGAATCCGGTTTGATTCTGTGAATTTACTTGTGTGGTCAGGGAACTCTTAACTGGGAACAGGGAACAGGAAAGACAGAATTGATACCTACTGTGCTAAAAAAATATAAAGCTGTCAGTCTTTATCTTAAACTAATCATGTATTTTGATGCCAGCCTAATCTAATTAATTAGGTGAATTCTACAAAAATATATCTTTGTATTAATTTATTCTTCATGAAATTTAACAATGTCCATAGTTTAACAGAAATTGAGGATGACTATGATTGGATTTACAAATGTAATGAGTTAGGTTACATAATAGAACACAAGCGTGATGAATATAGAAATATTTTATATCCAAATAGTGAAGACGGTTTCATAATGAACTACAGCAAAATTGTTATTAAGTAATAATGAATGGTGAATGGTTGATAGTTGTTTCGTAAACCCCTTATTTTTAATAATATGACATTAATTTTAGCTCTAGACTTTGGCGGGACAAAATTGGCAGCAGCAACAGTTAAGGCTGGTGGGAAAGAGTGGTTGGATCATGAATCACGATTTTCTCCCACAAATGGTGATGCTTTGACTGATTTAGAAATTATGCGATCGCTCATTGATTCTGTGCTAAAAGGGAGAAAACCGGATGCTATTGGTGTCAGCTTTGGTGGTCCAGTGGATGCCACCACAGGTTTAGTCCGCTTATCTCATCACGTTCCCGGCTGGGAAAATGTTCCCCTTAAACAAATCCTCGAAGAAGATTATCACGCACCCGCCAGTATAGATAATGATGCTAACGTTGCTGCTGTTGGTGAACATCGTTTTGGGGCTGGTCAAGGATATGATAGCCTATTTTACATTACCATTAGCACAGGTGTCGGTGGCGGCTGGATACTTGATGGTAAGCCCTGGCGAGGTGCATTAGGCATGGCGGGAGAAATTGGACACATGGTGGTTGATCCTAGAGGTCCATTATGCTTATGTGGAAAACGGGGATGTGTAGAACGTTTAGCTTCTGGTCCCTACATGGCGCAAAATGCGCGGGAAATGTTGGAAAAAGAACCATCCAGCACCAACGGTAAAATCAGGGGGGACGTACTCAGATATTTGACTGGTAATGATCTTAACTTACTTACAGGCAAAGTCGTCAGCACCGCAGCAGCCAATGGAGATGAAATAGCACAAGAAGTATTATATAGGGGTGCTTGGGCTTTGGGGGTCGGTATTGGTAATGTCGCCAACCTCATGAACCCCCAACGGTTTGTTTTAGGTGGTGGTGTCACCAAAGCTGGGGATAATTTCTGGACTGTGGTGCGAAAAGTGGCTAGGGAAACCGCACTCCCAGAGGTGAATTTTGAGGTTGTGCGGGCATTATTGGGTGATGATGCACCTTTATGGGGGGCTGTGGCTTTGGGGCTGAATGTTTTGGATTAAACTCTTTTTTTCACGCAGAGGCGCAGAGACGCGGAGAGATATCTTAAATATTCGCTTGTTGTCTTTGATAAAGTGACCAGTACAACCCTTTTTGTTTTAAGAGTTCTAAATGTGTTCCTCTTTCAGCTATTACGCCTTTTTCCATGACTAAGATTAAATCAGCACGTTTGAGGGGGGCAAAACGGTGGGCAATTAAGAACACTGTGCGGTTAGAGGAAACATTTTTGAGGTTTTGTAATACTTGTTGTTCGGTTTCACTATCTAAGGCACTGGTGGCTTCATCTAAGATGAGAATTGGTGCAGATGTTAGGAATAATCTGGCTAATGCTATCCGTTGTCTTTGCCCTCCAGATAATGCTGTTCCTCTTTCACCAACGTTGTTTTCATAGCCGTAAGGCAGTTGACTAATGAAGTCATGGGCTACTGCTAATCTGGCGGCTTCGACAACTTGTTCGGAGGTAATATCTGGATTTCCTAATGTGATGTTTTCCAAGATTGAACCATTAAATAGAAAGTCTTCTTGGAGAACTACACCTATTTGTTGTCTTAAAGATGCTAAGTCAGCACTTTTGATGTCAAATCCATCAATGAGAATGCGTCCTGACTCAATTTGATAGAGTCTTTGGAGAAGTTTAGAAAGGGTACTTTTCCCTGAACCACTTCTGCCGACAATACCGACAAATTGTCCTGGTTCAATATTAAAGGAAATGCCTTTTAACACTGGTTCAGTGTTAGCATTGTAGCGAAAGAAAACTTGATCAAAATTAACTTCACCTTTAAGGGGTGGTAATACCAATCCTGTGCCGGCTTCTGTTTCTGGGGCAGCGTTGAGAATATCACCAATTCTATCTACTGATAATAACACTTGTTGGAGATTTTGCCACAACTGGACTAGCCGTAATAGAGGACTTGTCACTCTTCCTGATAACATTTGGAAGGCGATTAATTGACCAATAGTTAGTTGATGATCAATGACTAATTTTGCCCCAAACCACAGGATAATTAAGGTAGAAAAGTTAGTAAGAAAGTCACCAATATTACTGCTAATATTAGATGTGGTGGAAGCTTTAAAACTGGTACGAATGAAGCGGGCAAATAAACCTTCCCACCGTTCTCTCGCCACTGGTTCTGCGGCATGGGCTTTAACAGAATGAATGCCAGTAATTGTCTCAACTAAAAATGATTGACTGTCCGCACTGCGGTTAAAGGTTTCATTTAGCCAATTTCGCAAAATCGGTGTGGCGATAATAGTTAAAGTGGCAAATAATGGTAAGACGGCTAAGGCTACAAATGTTAGAGGAATGTTATAATAGAACATCAATCCCAGGTAAACTACGGCAAAGATACTGTCAAGAATGACGGTTAAAGCTGTGCCTGTGAGAAATTGGCGAATTTGTTCTAATTCCTGGACTCTAGCAACGGTATCACCCACTCTCCGCGACTCGAAATAAGCCAAGGGTAAACGCATTAAATGGCGAAAAAGTTGGGCTGATAAACTTAAATCTAAACGTCGGGCTGTGTGGGTAAAGATGAATAGCCGCAGCATACCCAGGATAGATTCAAATGTCGCCACAAACAAGAGGGCGATCGCCATCACATCCAAAGTAGCTAAACTCTCCTGTACCATCACTTTATCAATGATGACTTGAGTAATTAATGGAGAAGCTAAACCCAATAATTGCAAGCTAAAGGAAGCTAATAAAACTTCACCTAATAAACCTCGATATTTCCAAACTGCGGGAGTAAACCAAGCTAAATTAAATTTCTCTTGTTGGGAAATTAATTCAGTTTGCCATAATGTCCCATCCCAACAATTCTCTACCACAGATTGAGGTAAATGTTCACAAATATAATCAGGATTTCGAGGATTGGCAATAATTAAAAAATTGCCTTTCATTCCATAAGCTACAACCCAATTAAATGAGGAATTTTTATCTTCCTGATTCCCTTGACTCCACAACAATAAAGCCGGAAAAGATAATTGGCGTAATTCACTCCAATTCACCTGTAATTTCCGCAATACTAACCCTAATTTTTCCCCTGCTTCTACCAGATTTTTGGGCTTTTGTCCCCGCAATTGACGTTGTACCCATTCCAACTGCACAGGATTTTGTAAATATTGTGCCACCATTGTTAAACAAGCTGCACCTGTATTTCCACTTCCCACAAAGGGATAATTAGAAATTGTGGATTGTTCCCATATAGTAGGAGGTGAAGGTGAATAAATGGGAGAATGAGAAACTGGTAAAATAGTTTCAATCTCCTCTACCTCTGTTGAATTATTCCAAAATTCATCAACTTGAGGATTTAAAAATTTTTTCCACAAAGCCGAATTCCAACACACAACTATAACTTCCTTACTAGCAGCTACAGCTTTACAATCAGCAAATAATTGTTGACAGTTGCCAAACCAATCTCCTGCTTGTAAAGTAGCTACGGTTTTATTTTCTTCTTCCTCTCGTAAACGCACTTTACCAGCGACAATAAAAAATTGGTCACCACCTAATTTTTGTGACCAAATTTTTTCGCCAAGTTTGTAGTTATGTATTTCTGCTTGCTGTTTTAATTCGTTTTGTTCTTCAGCATTTAGCCAGGATAGTGGCGGTTCATTCCAGGGTAAATTGTTTAACACATTTATTCGTTAAAATTGATTATTTAGAATTTTTAATCCAATTGAATTTTGACTGTCAGATTTTGAATCTTATCCCCTAGCCATTTCTCAAATAACTCATTTTTTAGTGATTGTTGTAATTGAGGATCTTCTAAGGAGGCTGGAATAATTTGTTCTAATCTAAATAAAGCAAAACGTCCTTCTATTTCTATGGGATTGATCAATTTTCCCGGGGTAGTTGAGTCTACAGCCGCACGTAATATGTCTGGTATAGTCCCCCGACTAATTGGTCCCATCATGCCATTAAATACTCTTTCATCGGCTAATGAATACTCTCTTGCCAGTTGTTCAAAACTACTTCCTTCTTCAATTTGAGTTTGTAGTTCTTCTGCTAATTCCCGACTGTCAACGAGAATCCGCGACAGGATAACTCTATCCAAGTAAATTTTCTTTTCAATAAAGTATTCTGGTAATTTTGATTCTGTGACTAGTGCTTTGAGTTTCTCCAACTGGAAGCCAAATGTAATAGATGTATGAAAAGTTGTATAATCTGTACCATTGCTTGTTAGCCATTCTTGAAATTTTTGGGCATCAGTTAGTTGATTTTTCAGACGAAAATCAATAATTGTCTGTTCAATTAATGTGGAACTAATCTCAATATCTGTTCTGGCACTAATTTCTTGTTCAATTACGTGCTGACGCAGTACGTCACTCACGAAATTTCCCAATCTACCAGATATTTGTAAGTATTTGACTACTTCAGCTAGGGTAATTTCCTGGTCATTTACAGTTAAAAAAGATGAAGGTTCCATGAAGTAATTCTCAGGATTATGCTAACACATCTATAAGACTTTCCATTAAATAATGGAGAAAACAGTAGAAAACTATATCTAGTGATAATAAAGATTCTGCTGTCAGATCCCCGACTTATTTAAGAAGTCGGGGATCTAATCTATAATGATTTTAATGATAACTATTTTTAAATCTGTAAGCCGGATAACAAAAATAATAATGTTGGGTTTCCTTGGGTCAACCCAACCTACGAAGATTGTAATTTTAGTCAACAATTAAACAAAGATACTTTGGTAAATTAATGCCAATATTATCGCCACAGTTGCACCAATTAGGGTATTAAAGATATTGACAACCTCATTGGTCAGCCAAGTATATTTAGATTGCAAAGTCGCACCAATGACACTTTCTAAATTTGTAGCGACAAATGCGGCTATGACACTCCAAATAACACCCAGAGGATTAATTAAATTTACACTCCAGCCAATGAGTGCGATCGCTATTGATGCTACCATACCAGCTAAAGTCCCTTCTAAACTTACCGCCCCTTCTGTCCCCCTCGGAACTGGTTGGAGTGTCGTAATTAAAAAGGTACTTTTACCATAGGCTTTACCAACTTCACTGGCTGTAGTATCAGATAGTTTGGTACTAAAACTGGCAACATAACCCAAACATAACAAATATTTAAAATCAGGTAAAAACAACACTCCCAACGCACATAAAGCCGCTATTAATGCTGAACCCCAAACGTTTTCTGGACCTCTTGCACCGGCACGTTTTTCCGCAATTCCGGCGGCTTCTTTTTCCGCCATACCAATGCGCGTTACCCCAGAACCAACAATAAAATAAAATACCACCACTAGATATCCCTGCCAACCTAGTGTTCCCCAAATGATTACTCCTAATAATCCAGCATTAAGTATACCTGCCGGGGTGAGCAATTTTTTGGGAATAATTGCAACTATTCCTAGGAAAATTGCATTTAAGCCTACTCCCATTAACCAGGGATTAATAGAATCTATTAAAGATAACATCTGTGATAAATTATGAGTATTTTCAGATAGCCCGAACGATGGACTGGATTTTCCCCATTCGTTGTCAAGCAATCTCTCTAGTTCATTGAGTATTCAATACTATTGCCAAAGCCCTGAAACCCTAGATATCGTCACGATTTTATTGGATTTCAGACATATTTTCGAAAATTGGCAATAGTATTGGTATTCATACTTATTTTTCAACCCGAAATCTCACCACCCTAATTTGCAGGCTGAGATGCTTTTTTGAACTGCTCCAGGCTGATAGGAAATCTGCGTTTCGTTGGGTCTTTATCAATTTCAGTGCAGGAAGCCACTAGGGTTGTGTATTCTAGGCGTAAACCGTTGGGATCGTCAAAGAAGAAGGACTTGTAGGGATGTAAGTCGAGAATTTCCCCCACAGTAACCCCTTTGTAGATCAGTTCGCTACGTCGAGCTTCCAGATTGGTCAGGGAATTACACCGCAACGCAAAATGATATGTTCCAGGTGGTACTCCCAACCCAAGATTAATGCCGGTGTCAAAACTAGATGGAATCATGGGAGCATCAACCCAGTGCATGAAGGCTAGGCAACAACCATCCCCGCAATCGAAGAAAACATGATCAACATAACCGCCTTCTTCCACAATCATGTGTTCATGAATCACAATGTTGAAACCAAGTTGCGTTTCATAAAAGTGGCGGGTTGCGTCCATGTCGCGGGTTGCGAAACTTAGATGATCAATAGCCATAAAACTTCTTTTGTGTCAGTTGAAAATGGATTGGGGTCTTTAATTCTTTCTTTATTTTTGGCGATCGCCGCTCACCTTGTCAAGTATAAACAACGAAGCTAACCTTTTCTGTCTTATGTATTGAACAGTTGGTGACATCAAATAGGTAGAATATTATGGCAGTCTTATGAAATAGGTGTAGCCAGCACGTGAAGATATTTGTATATCACACTCCCGAATTGACCCCAAATGATCCAGTTCCAGAATGTGCGATCGCTGTTGATGTTCTGCGAGCAACTAGTACAATGGCTACGGTTTTAGCCGCTGGGGGCGAAGCTGTACAGGTTTTCAGCGATTTAAATCAACTGATGGAAGTGAGCGAACAATGGCCTCCAGAAAAGCGACTCAGGGCTGGAGAAAGGGGTGGAGCTAAAGTAGCTGGTTTTGAGTTGGGTAACTCACCCTTGGATTGCATACCAGAATTAGTTGCCGGCAAAAGGTTATTTATTAGTACCACCAATGGCACAAGGGCTTTACAACGGATACAAAATGCCCCTATTGTCCTGGCAGCAGCTTTGATTAATCGGGCAGCAGTAGTTCAATTTCTGTTAGAAAAGCAACCGGAAACTGTCTGGATTGTGGGTTCTGGTTGGGAAGGCAGTTATTCTTTAGAGGATACAGTATGTGCGGGGGCGATCGCCCATAGTATTGTGCAACAAAGTAGTTATGCCCAACAAGAAATCAGTGGTAATGATGAAGTGGTTAGTGCGATCGCTCTTTATTCCCAATGGGAAGATAACTTATTAGGACTACTCCAGCAAGCTAGTCATGGTCAACGCTTATTACGTTTGGAATGTGACGAAGACCTTAAATATTGTTCCCAAACTGATATTTTAGATATTTTACCAATTCAAACAGAACCAGGAGTATTAAAAAGTCAAAATAACTAACAGGAGTCAGGAGTCAGGAGTCAGGAGTCAGGAGAAAGAAGAAAGAAGAACATTTCTTCACCTCTCTCTTCTCTGCCAAATCAAACATAATAATCAGAAATTTTTCATCCTGTTAATCCTGAAATCCTGGACATCCTGATCCAGACAACTATAATCCTGATTCAGACAAAGGTACACCCAACCAGCCGGCAAAATTCTCCATTTCTGTTAAAGAAGGATTTTCCACAACTTTAAGTTGATACCTACTAGGAATTGATGCAGCTAGAGTAACATCATAAGTCCACAATTCATCTTGATGAAAAACAGTAACTTGAATAGAATCATCCGCTCGATAATCCTTCAAGCGTTCAGTTAACTGATTTCCCACCCTAATACCATCAATCGCTAATAATTCATCTCCAGCATCAATTCCCGCAAATTGTGCCGGTGAACCCGCTTCCACAAACTTAATTATCTCTCGACCATTTTCAGTATTTATCCTCACACCCAAATAAGGTTCTTCATTCTTTTCTTCCACTAATTGCAAACCAAAAGGTTGCAAATATTCATTAAAAGGTAAATCTTCCAAACCATGAAGATAGCGGTTAAAGAAATCCCCTAAATTCATACCCGCTACAGACTCAATCACACCCTCTAATTGTTCGGGAGTATAACCAACTTCATCCTTTCCAAACTGCTCCCACATTTGCCGCATCACATCATCCAAAGAACGCTGATTCCCATGATGAACGCGAATTAATAAATCTAATAACAGTGATACCATTTCCCCTTTGATATAATAGGAAATTTGGGAATTACCACTATTAGCATCGGGACGATAAAGTTTAATCCAAGCATCGAAACTTGACTCCGACAAAGGTTGCACCTTCCGTCCTGGAGTCATTAAATATCTAGTAATTTCCTTACTCAAATAATTCAAATATGCCTTGGTATTATAAATACCCGCCCGTAAAGGAATGATTAAATCATAATAACTGGTTGCTCCCTCACAAAACCACAAAGATGGTGTATAATTTTCCTGATCATAATCAAACACTTCTAAACCCAAAGGACGAATTCTTTTAACATTCCATAAATGAAAGAATTCATGTGCCACTAATTGTAGAAACGGCTCATATTTATCTGGAGTCCGAAATCCAAATCTTTGATAAATTAACGAACAAGAATTTTTATGTTCTAAACCACCAAAACCCTGTTGAAGCAAATGCAGAAAAAATACATATCTATCATAAGGTAAACCACCAAACATTTGTGATTCTACCTCAATGATTTTTTGACAATCAGCAATCATTTGCTGTGGTTGAAAATTTCCTTTTCCCCAAACTGCTAATTCATGGGGTTTTCCCAAAACTTCAAAATTGTATAATTGATGAAAACCAATTTCAAAAGGACAATCAACTAAAGTATCAAAATCAGCCGCGACAAAAGTATTTTTTGTTTCCGCAAATATTGGTAAACCAGTAGTTATTTGCCATTGAGGGTTGGCGGGAATCACCCGGATATATATGGGTAAACTTTCACAACCGGGGATTCTGAAAAATAACGCCGCTCCATTAAAATAACCATGAGTAGCATCTAAATGATTCGTTCTGACTGTTAATTCATTAGCAAATATACGATAATGAATAGTTACTTCCGAACTATTGCCCTTTTCTACTTGCCAATGATTTTTACTAACTTTATGCCAAGATAAAGGTTCATGATCAGCAAAAGCCGCAAAATCTTGTAAATGTCTCTCATATTCCCGCACCAAATATGAACCAGGAGTCCACACAGGCATTTTTAAATCAAGAATTGCTGACGGATAGTTAACAATGTGTAAAGTCACCTCAAACAGATGGGTTTCTGGTTGAGACATTCCCACCAAGTAATGAATTTCTGGAGAGAGTTCTGAAGTCATTTTGTGTGTTGAGTTTTGAGTTACTTATCCATAATCAACAGTCTAAGGTCCATCGTCAAGTTTAGGCAGATAAAATTAATAATATGATGTATTTATATACCAGATTTGGGAAAAAACAAGCCAAGGAGTTACCAATTATGACAGTACCTGATGACGAACTGGTTTTTCAATCACCATATTTAGCTGTAGTGAAAGCAAAACAACTGCTAGAGGAGGGAAAAATGCAAGAAGTTGATCATATTTTAGAGAGTTTAGCCGAGTCTATGGGGCGATCAGAAAAAAGAGCAGTAATTAGTCAATTAACTCGATTGATACTGCATATAATTAAGTGGAAATGTCAACCGGAAAAACGTAGCGCTAGTTGGGTAATTTCTATTCGTTCAGCTAGGGCAGAAATTACTGCCAGTCAAGAAGAAATGCCAAGTCTCAATCGAGATTTTTTGGAGTCAATTTGGGATAAGTGTTTTCTATCTGCACAACAGGATGCTAGAGATGAAATGGGCAAAAAGCCAGATATTATTGCTTTAAGTTGGGATGAGGTTTTTAACGAAACTTATACACTTTGGGAAGATTAGGAAATTTCTAGGTGGTAAAAAATCAGGTTATTTACAGCAGATATCAGCAGTAAAACAGCCTCACTGCCAGGTTTTGTGATTAAAGGTTGTACCTCATTTACCTGCAGTATGCTGTATCTTGATTTTTGGCTGTTCCCTCTTTCCCAATCATTACACTTCATTGCGAAATCGGCAGTTGAGTAAAAAATATGATAACTTCTGTTCTAGTCTAGCAAAGAAATTACAACTAATTCATCAAGGAGAACTCAGTGGCAATGGAATCAAATGTACTAACGGGCGCAACTGTAGATAACCAAGATATAAGCGAATACGTTGCTCATCTACAACTGCACATGACACTACAAGCTCGCAACTTGGTTCCTAACTTAGTTCCCAACTTCAAACAGACAATCCAAGATAGTCGTCAACAATTACTACATCAAACCCAAGCTGAATTTGAAAAATTCGCTTCTCGCCAAGGTCTATAGATTTAAAAGTATTTTTAGCTTAATCAGCAGAAGCCCCACGTCTCACTCTTAGGAGCGTGGGATGAATGCGAGTGAGTTGAGTTGCGTAGCCCAAATTGTATTTGAGCGTAGCGAAAACAAAGAAGGCTACAGCGACGAAACGAACAAAATATT
>NZ_JAQMSE010000253.1:0-21802 GCF_028330045.1 Aphanizomenon sp. CS-733/32 | reverse complement strand
GGCAAGAGAAATATCAATATCCCCCTGTTCCCTATTCCCTATTCCCTATTCCCTATTCCCTATTACCAATGACCAATGACCAATGACCAAGGTGTTATTGCCCACAACAATAATCAATTCCCAGGCTATCTAAGAGTAGATCGCTAACGGCGTTGGCGATCGCAAACTCTCCAAAAAAACTTTTAGAAAAATCAAATGATTGCATCTCTGTGACAATGGCAATTACCAGAGAACCTAAATCATTTTCTCCCTCCATGCGTTGTCTCACAAAAATCTGTGATGCCCGCTGGGCAATATTTTGATTGATTGCTTCAGGAATAAACTCTTCATCAAGCCAATGTAACAGGTTTTGTTGTAACCATTCACCTTCTTGCTGGGGATTTTCCGAAGGAGGTAAGGTAATAGATGGAATTGCTGAAGTCATTTTTGTATATTTTATATAGAATTTGTTTGCTAGGGTAATCTTAGAAGAAGATAATGGAATATGATGTTGCTGCTATTGTTCGGGGTTATGCTCAAGGTTATTTTCTCATGTCTGATGAAAGTAATAACCTGGGATGGTATGGAAGTAAGGAAAGAACTCTCATTCCTTTAGATGAACGCTTTCGCTATCCTAAGTCGTTACAGCGCGTCATTAACCAAAAAAGGTTTACAGTCGCCATTAACCGGGACTTTTTAGGAGTAGTTGCTGGCTGTGCTAACCGGGACACAACTTGGATTTCTCCAGAATTAGTCAAGATTTATGGGTTACTTTACCAAAATGGTTACGCTTATAGTTTTGAAACTTGGTTTGGTGATAAATTAGCTGGGGGAATTTTGGGAATTGTCATTGGTGGTGCTTTTATTGGTGAATCCATGTTTTTCAACATTTCCGAAGGTTCTAAGGTAGCAATGGTCAGGTTAGTGGAAAGATTGCGTCAACGGAAATTTAGACTATTTGACGCACAAATGATGAATCCTCATTTAGCTAGATTTGGCGCTTATCATATTAGTGGTCAAGAATATGCAGTTTTACTTAAACAAGCTGTATCAAGTTCTTGCAAATTAATTTAAGGAGTTAGGAGTTTGAACAAAAAAAATTTCATAAGGATTGCTATGTATAAGAAATGAGACATATTTTTGAATATTATGGCAAAATGTTCCCTGTTTCCTGTTCCCTGTTCCCTGTTCCCTTTTTTTTGAGATAATTATAGTTTTTAAACTTTTGAGATTTTTGTCAATCATCGGGGAGTCAAATGAAGATATTAGTGCTGAGTTGGGAATTTCCACCGAGGATAGTTGGCGGAATTGCTCGTCACGTTGCTGAGTTGTACCCGGAACTAATCAACCTAGGTCATGATATCCACCTAATCACGCCAGAATTCGGTCCAGCATCCTTGTATGAGTTGGTTGAAGGAATTCATATCCATCGTGTCCCAGTACCTGCTAGTAACGATTTTTTCCACTGGGTGGTGAACTTAAATGAGAGCATGGGAAAACATGGTGGTCACTTGTTGACCGACAAAGGTCCATTTGATCTGATTCATGGCCATGATTGGTTAGTTGGAGATGCAGCGATCGCTCTCAAGCATACCTTTAAAATTCCCCTCATTGCCACAATTCACGCCACCGAACATGGACGCTATAACGGCATTCATAATGATACCCAACGCTATATTCATGATAAAGAATATGCACTAGCTCACAATGCCTGGCGAGTAATTGTTTGTAGTGAATATATGCGTCAGCAAATGATCCAAACACTACATATTACTAATGATAAAATTGACGTAATCTATAATGGTATCCGCCCAGAAAAGAAAATACATCATCAAGATTTTCATGCTCAAGATTTTCGGCGACGATTTGCCGCAGATTATGAAAAAATTGTCTATTATCTTGGTCGCATGACCTATGAAAAAGGCATACCCGTATTACTCAATGCTGCCCCCAAGGTACTATGGGAAATGAAAGGTAATGTTAAATTTGTTATCGTCGGTGGTGGTAATACTGACCATCTGAAACGTCAAGCTTGGGATTTGGGAATTTGGCATAAGTGTTACTTTACTGGGTTTCTGACTGATGAATACTTAGATAAATTTCAAACCATTGCTGACTGTGCAGTTTTTCCCAGTCTTTATGAACCCTTTGGTATAGTTGCCTTAGAAAGTTTTGCCTCTCGCGTACCAGTCATAGTTTCCGATACTGGTGGGTTCCCAGAAGTAGTTCAACACACAAAAACGGGAATTACCACTTGGGTAAACAACTCCGACTCTGTAGCTTGGGGAATATTAGAAGTTTTGAAAAATCCAGATTATTGTCAATGGTTGGTAAATAACGCTTATGCAGATTTGGAAAAAAGATTTAGCTGGACAAAATTAGGTAAGCAAACAGAAATGGTTTATAAAAGAGTAGTGCAAGAACGAGCAGAAATTGTCTGGTAAGTAATGAGGACAGAATTAATTACACAACTGATTTTTCTGTTCCCTGTTCCCTATTCCCTATTCCCTGTTCCCTGTTCCCTGTTCCCTATTCCCTATTCCCTATTCCCTATTCCCTTCCCATAACGACAATTTTTAACGCCAACTCACTTAACGAGAATCAAAGATGACGCTGATAATTTGCCCTAAAAAAACACTACAAACCCTGTACGCTAGGAATTTAGCCCCGGACAATGCGAAAGTTAGAAATGATTGCTGTTTGCTTGACAAGATTTGAATATGACAAAGGCATTCCTAAATACATCCAAGCGTTTGCAGAATGCAAAAAACAGCTTATTGAAGATGATAAATCGCATCCTCAATCGTTTAACAGCTAAGTTAAAACGGTTTTTTGAGGATATCATCGCCGATAGCCAGACTCCCACCTCTAAACCAGCTTATCAAATTCCTAAATTAGCTGGTCCCGTTCATAACTTAGGAGGAGGTGGACCTGATGTTGATGACGCTATCCAATGGATGATTAATCAAGTCAGGGGCGGTAGTTACAGCGACAATAAAGTTAATGTTCTAGTCATTCGGGCTGCTGGTAATGATGATTACAATCAGTTAATTTATCCCATGAGAGGTGTCAAATATGTAGAAACTCTCATCATTCGTAATCGTCAAGAAGCCAACAGAACCGATATTTTTGATAAAGTCAGAAATGCTGGCGTAATTTTCTTTGCAGGTGGTGATCAATGTGAATATATTCGCCACTGGAAAAACACTAAGTTAGAAGTTGCTATTAAGTCAGTTTACGATAAAGGCGGCGCGATTGGGGGTACAAGTGCCGGGGCGATGATTCAAAGTGAATATGTTTATGATTCTTGTGCTTGTGAAGATAGTATTGAAACTCATGAAGCCCTTGATGATCCTTACGGGAACATTACCTTTACCTATAATTTTTTCCAGTGGAAATATTTGCGGGGAACTATCATTGATACCCACTTTGATGAACGCAAAAGAATGGGAAGAATTATGGTTTTTATTGCCCGACAAATCCAAGATGGTGTATCTTCAAAAGCTTTAGGGATAGCAATTAGTGAACAAACATCTTTACTAGTTGATAAATATGGTATTGCTAAAGTTGTGGGTAAAGGTTCAGCGTATTTTGTCTTAGGAGATCATCCCCCAGAAATTTGTGAAAAGGGGACTCCTCTCACCTATCACGACTACAAAATCTGGCGAGTTCCTAGAGGTGACACTTTCGACTTAAATAAATTACCATCACGGGGTTATTATCTCAGAAGTGTGAAACGGGGAAGGTTTGATTCAGATCCTTATTAATAGCATTTCTCTACACAAATCTACCTCATTAGCCCACTCAGGTGGGCTTTGTGATATTCACCGAATGTGAATTTGCTATTGTGGCAACCAATTTTCATCTAAAATTAATTCCAAAGTATAAAGACATTTTTCGGGAAATGTAGAAATTATCAATCCTGTTTGCTTTGCGGCTTGACGACGGGCTTTTTCATAGCTTTCTTGTAATTGTTCTTGAGGATAATTTTTGAGACTGGGACTATCTTTAATAGTTAATTCAATTTGAGTACGCGCATCTGTGATAGAATCTAGCCAACTGTCTGAACGTCGGTCAGGTTGATATTGCCATTTGAGTAAGTGTAAAAGTAGGCGAATTAATTGACTAGAAATTGCCCGTCTTTCACTTTTACCCAATTCAGAAATCTCCTCAATTAAATGTTCTTTATCTATTTCTTGCCAGCGATTTTCTAGTAATAATTTGGCTGTTTCTTCAAGCCAAATATTGAAATCTATTTGATAAGTTATAGTCATTTTTATTTTACCTCATTAAAGGTTTTCGGGATCTACGGACAAAGATATTTTCACACAATTACAAACACCCAGCCAATCACATTCTGACAATTATATCTTGTTCAGTTTCAGGAAGTTGCTTTATTTGTTCAATAGCTTCTTCAAGTAACTTAGTCATAGTTTTTACCGTTAATCATTATCTATGATACTAAATATGAGGCAGCCAGGGAATAAATTCCCTGTCTAAAAGCAAAAGTCGGTTAAAACCGACTAATCATAAATTTGCGCCTTTGTGTGAAACAAAACTTAAAAATCCTCATCATCAACAAAAAACTCTGCATCTTCATCTATTCTAGATTGAGATTCTCCCAATCCCCAGAGAGGCTGCAAAACTGCTGTACCTAATAAACCGACAGCCACACTAAAAGCTAACATCAAACCAAAGGGAATTTGTATGGATTGAAAAACCAAAAACCGTAAAGATAGAGGAGTAGCATTTTGGACAGAAATTAGAGCGATCGCCACTACCCAAACAGCTATAATTACTAATATGAAAAAATTTGCCAAAATTTTGAATATCATCACTGGAAAAATCTTTTCGTAAGGGCTAGGAGTCAGGAGTCAGGAGTCAGAAGGTAAGAGGAAGGGAAGTAGGGGAAGTAGGGGAGGTAGGGGAGAAGATTTTTTCAACGGACAACGAACAACTGACAACTGACAACTGACAATTATTTATATCCCTTCCAAGGATTGACTTTTAATTCTCCCTTGGGTGTAAATACTACCTGAAAATGAGCTAGAGGTTGTTTATTATCAGGTGCAGCTACATTTGAGCCATAAACTGATTGGAACATCTGAGGTAGAGGAGTTTCTCGGAAGTGATCAAAAGCAACTTGATTAAGTGGCTCATAGTCAGCTATTACGCCCTCCTTATTCACCGCTACTCGATATTTTAAATCCTTAGCAAAGGTAGGAGTAACACTCCAATTTTGACGAATTGTACTATATAGCTTTTGATTTAAGTCCTTGATTTTACTGCTATCAGTAATTTTTTCGCCAGTTACTTCCGGTGTTTTAGCGTATCCTAACCAGGGACTAATTTCTAGAACCCCTTTTTGGGTAAATACGACCTTGAATTGAGCAATAGGTTCATTAGGGAGGCGATTAGCAGGATTATAAAGTAGTTTAGGTAGTGGTGTTTTCTCGATCGCATCACTAGCTTTCTGATTTACTGCTTTATAACCAACAATACTCCCATCAGCGGCCACACCTAAGCGATAAACTAAATCCTCTGGTAATTCTGAGCGATTTGTCCAAGCTGGATGAATTTGATTGTAAACTTGGCGATTTAATGCCCGTAATTGAGATGGATCTGTTATTTCTGGAACTGTCTTTAAAAGTGCTTCTAAATCCTTAGTAACGGGGGTTTCTGATGCTGTGGGTGTGGTTGTGGGGGTGGGTGTAATTGACGCTGTAGGTGTGGGTGTGGAGGTGCTGGACTGTATTTCTGGTTTAACTTGAGGTGGACGGATTTGGGGTGCGGGAATTAAACTAAAAGCTACGGCGGCCACGGCTAGGCTGGACACGCCGACGGTAGCCGGGATTGCTTGTTTAAGCAAGATTTGACTAGAACCACCATAACTGCGATGAACTGGGTGTAGTTCTAGGGATAATTCTGGTAAGGTCTGGCTATCAGCAAAAAACTGATCTACAGCTTCAACTAAATCAAATAATTGGACTGTGTTGAGGACGATTTGCAGCGGTTGTCCGGGGTTGTTATTTCCCCCTTGATTGTCTGCTGTGATTTCGGAGTGAACGATTAATCTGTGTCTGTTGCTGTCAATTTTTTGTAATTCAACTAACTCTGAATTTTGATGTTCAAATTTTTTGCCTTGGGGATTGGGTATATTGCTTAAAACTTCTTGAGCGTAGGCACTAACCGCTCTAACTAAGCTTTCAAAAAATTCCCTACCTCCACTTATAGGTTGATCATAATTAGATAAATGGCATTCTGCATTCACTAATATGGATAGTTCGGGACGGAGTTCTTGAAAGTTAGCTGTCCGTGTCATGTCACTCAACCCTTCTAGGAGCAGGGTGCAATTAGGTAAACTATATTTACGTTGGATATTCATTTTATTTACAAGAAAATGGACTGAAAGCCCCGGAATTAAAACCTGAAAAACCTAAAAATTTCTAGGCTTTAATGTCTTTTAATCCGGGGATGAAAGCTACAAGAGGGGATTTATCCCCCAGTGACTTATGGTGTTACACTATTTGTAACAGGAAAGGTAATCAACCTGTCTAAAAACCTAACTACCTAACAGTAATCTGTACCTTGACAATTAAATCTATGCGGTTCTACTGCATTGTTCTAGTTTCTTCCTAGCAGTAAGTAAAAGATTTATAGGGACTAGACTAATCAGAATTTTGAAACTTTCTCGTTTCAAGTTAAACAGGACTTGCAGTAATGCAACTACGGTCGGGCAGACCGAAAGTTAACGCTTGGGAGCCAGTGCGTTGGGCGGGTTTCCCGACTTGAAGCAACTGGCGTGGAGAGTCCCACCTCTGGGTTAGACAACGCCAGGAATCTAGTTTAAGTGGTCTCGTTGAACCAGGAGTCCCTGTGTCTTTAGACCAGGCAGTGTCAATCTACTTCACCGTCAAAAAGAGAAATCCAGTATCGCTGCATTCCCGCCGTACCTGTGCAGAACAGTAATTTTCCTAATAAGTCTATAGCCAGTTCATCTAATTTTTCATCAGAAGTTAATGCTAGGACACCGGAACGCCGGGAATTCATCCGACTTTTAAAGTGGGTTCTAAACCTTTCTAGGTAATTAGCTAATCTTAAATTTTGTTCTGGGGGAATCTGTTTTTGGGCTAATTGTTGATATATGGTTAGTAGTTGGCGAATGACGACTGTTAACCGCCGAGCGATGTAACAAGCAATGACTACGAGAGCTTTGGCTTCTAAAATATCTAAGGGACGGCGACTATGCGCTCTCCTCATGGGGTTAGAGCCTCTCATTCGCCATAAGTTTACCCGATTTTTGATAATTCCTTTGAGGTCTAATTCTTCCGCAAAGGATAAAATAGCTTCAGAACCGCCTAGTTCTAGGGCTTCAATGGCTAGTAACATTAAGTCTATTTGCAATCTAGTTCTGGCTGGACATACTTGGCCGGCGATCGCTGGATCTGGTAAAGTATCCAAAATCATCGGCGTTCCCTGGGCGTTTGGGCTGTTTAAAGATGGGATACTAGCGGAGACATTCATTCTATAAAGTACCTTATGTGTTTCCAATAAAGTGATTGATATTAACCTCTCGTGGCTAATCGCTGGTGCGATATGGCAGTTCAATTATATACATTACGACCTATGAATTTTGATTTTTGACTTTTGACTGGTTACTGAGCTTGTCGAAGTATTGATTTTTGACTTGCACTTTGCGGCACTAGTCTCTAGGTTATGACATTATAGGGTAGGATTTAGCAGGGATCGGGGAAATTTTTCGCCTCTTACCCTTTATTTCTTGATTGACCACTAATTACAAATATGGATTTAAAATCTTTGATTCGTGATATACCAGATTTTCCTAAGCCGGGAATTTTATTTCGAGATGTCACTACTCTATTAAGCGACCCAGCGGGATTGCGACACACTATTGACCTTTTAGCACAAAAATGTTCGGAAATTGAACTTCAGGTGGATTATATTATCGGTATGGAGTCGCGGGGGTTCATTTTTGGTGCGCCTGTGGCTTATAAATTGGGTGCGGGGTTTATTCCTGTTCGCAAAAAAGGGAAATTACCAGCAGCGGTTCACTCTATTGAATATCAATTAGAATATGGTACGGATACATTAGAAGTACATCAGGATGCTTTAAACCCAGGTTGCAAAGTTTTAATTGTGGATGATTTAATTGCTACTGGTGGTACTGCCAGTGCAACAGCAAAGTTGGTACAAAAGATTGACTGTGAACTTGTGGGGTTTGGGTTTATCATCGAACTACAAGATTTGCAAGGACGGAAACAATTACCTGATGTCCCCATTATCTCACTGGTTGAATATTAGTCAGGAGTTCAGGAGTTCATGAGTTCAGGAGGAAGAAGGAAGAAGGAAGAAGAAAGAAGAAAATTATCCAATTACCAATTACCAATCATAAATGACAAATACAAAAATTTCCTTGGAGACAAGTCGAGACTGGCTAATTAGGTCAGTTACGAATGAAACTTTTATTTATGTGATGAAACGGCTTTTACAGGCGCTATTGACGATTTTTTTAGCGTCGGCTTTGTCATTTTTTATTATGAAGTTTTCTCCAGGGGATTATGTAGATACCCTGCGACAAAATCCGAAAATTTCCCCAGAACGGATTGAGGAAATTAGACAACAATTTGGTCTAGATAAATCTTGGCCAGAACAGTTTGGATTTTGGTTGCAGCAAATTGTAACTAAAGGTGATTTTGGTACAAGTTTTGTTTATCAACGTTCTGTGTCGTCGCTGTTATGGGAAAGAGTTCCAGCCACGTTGTTATTAGCGATCGCTTCTTTAATTATCACATGGGCGATCGCAATTCCTCTAGGGATTCTCGCAGCAGTGAAACAAAATCGCCGCACTGACCAGGTTTTACAGATAATTAGTTATGCTGGTCAAGGTATTCCCAGTTTTATCACTGTCTTATTTTTGCTATTTTTTGCTCAACTGACTACGCCACTTTTCCCAGTGGGTAATATGACCAGTATTGATCATGCCGACCTAACATGGTTAGGTAAAATTCTTGATATCGCTTGGCATTCGGTTTTACCATTAATTGCTTTAAGTATCACTAGTTTTGCTGGTTTACAACGGATTATGCGCGGTCAATTATTGGATGTTTTGCGCCAAGATTATATTCAAACTGCTCGCGCTAAAGGACTTCCAGAAAACCGCGTTATTTATGTTCATGCTTTGCGAAATGCTATTAACCCATTAATTACTTTATTGGGTTTTGAATTAGCAGGTTTGTTAGGTGGTGCATTTATCACGGAAAATTTCTTCAATTGGCCAGGTTTAGGAAAATTAACCCTACAAGCTGTTTTAGCTAAAGACCAATATTTAGTCATGGCCAGTTTAGTAATGAGTGCAGTATTATTAATTGTTGGTAATTTAATTGCCGACTTAATTTTAAAAGCAGCAGATCCGAGAATTAAATTAGAAGATTTGAATTAGAACCGGACTTACACAAAATGTCTCTTAAAATCTCTTTCCTGCATAAAACTTAAGAGGATGTTTGAAAAGTTTCCGGCGATTAGAAATCGCTACTACACAGACAAAGTCCACCTGCGTGGACTAACGAAAAATCAAGGCTTTTGAACCCACGAAGGTGGGTTTCGTCTGTGTAGCTGCGACTTCTAGTCGCCCTTGCAAGTAATAAATTAGACTTTTCAAACACCCTCTAATACAGGTTATCGTTTTGTTTGGGATTTATCTCATGATGGGATTTTTCCTATAAATGGAAATAAGACCATGGCCAATACAACTAAATTTAATGTTGGTACTGCTTTGGTATTTGCAGATGGTTATTTGGGGTGGTCACTTCCTCTGAATAATAGTTTTGCTTTAGTAATTCCCAAAAACAGTATTAAAGGTCAACAAATTGGTATTAATCCTATTTCCGGCGGTTATATCACCCGCATTGATAATTTAGGATTTGGTGTAATGCCGAATTTAAGTCCTTATAATATTTCTAATATGATCATTGATGCACCTAATTTACCTATAGGAATAGATGTAGGCGATCGCGTCATCAAGGTTTTGCCAAGTTATAACAGTGGTACATTAGTACAAGTGGGAACAGACGCTACTGTTTTCTTGCGAGGACAGTTATTAAATGCTAATGGTGAACCTATTTCTTTAGGATCAGGACAGATTATTGCTGTGGGCGATCGTAATTGGCAACCAGTTACTATATTCACCAATCGCTCAGGTAAGTTTGCTACTTCGGGCTTAAAACCAGGACGCTATGAAATACGCTTATTTACTGACCCTCCAGCCATGATTCCCCTTGCAATTCCACCTGATGCCAAGGGCATATATGATATTGGTACAGTCAAAATTCCTTCCTTTTTTTAAGACAATGTTTTAGTATAGGTTCTTTTTTATCCCACATTCCGCTTTATTTTTAGCGATCGCCTCTTTAATTATCAGATGGGCGATCGCAATTCCTTTGGGTATTCTCGCGGCTGTAAAACAAAATCGTAGAACTGACCAGATTTTACAAATAGTCAGTTATGCTGGTCAAGGTATTCCCAGTTTTATCACTGTCTTATTTTTGCTCTTTTTTGCTCAACTAACTACCCATTACCAATGATTTATTATACTATTCGTTCTAGAAGTGATGGTAAATATCTCACGGCCCGCGTTGATGATGATACATCAGGATATTTATTATTGTTTAAAGAAGATTTCGAGGCTATGAGTTATCTAAATACTCATGCTGCTGATTTAGCCAGCCGCTTGACAGTCGAACCTCTTGCTAGTAACCAAATAGGTAGTTTGCTCAAACGTTGGGGTTTTGTCGGTGTGGGAATTGTCAATGATCCCTTATTACCTGAAATTGAATTTTTACAGCATATTTAAATATCAACAAAGCAGTAAAAGTATGAACATGAAATTAGCGATTTATACTACATCATTGACGATAACCTTGCTGTTAATGCCAATTAACTATAGGCCCACATTAGCAGGTACTTGTGCTTCTCGTTGTGGTTCTATACCCCTGCATTTTACGCCAGGACAATATATTCGGGTGAAAGTTGTGAATCTCAGTTATGGATCTGTGAAATTAGAACAGTTACCAGAAATAAGACAAACAACCTTAAAGCCGGGACAAAAATTACAATTTGACCTGCGAGGGGACGAACTGACGGAATTTTCTCTGATGTTTTGGGATGATGGGGGAAGATATGTAAAAGGTGTGGTGTCTAAACCGAATTTTGGAACATTGGTTTTGGAAATTCGTCCTAATACTCAGGATTATCCAGGCGGTTCCTACGGAGCGCTTGGCTATCGCTCTCTTTATATTCGTAACAATGGACAAGTTAGTGTATTTTAGTGTACAAGCGTTGATTTTTAATATAAATCTAAATAATAATATTATTGTTATTGACCGTTTTTTAGTTTTAAATCATACCATATTGGACGATAGTTATGTCAGTGCATGAACCAAATTATGAAGTAAACACAGATATGATTATTGATGTTAATCCTCAACCAAAGAATAGGGGACAACAAAGTTCT
This sequence comes from Aphanizomenon sp. CS-733/32, assembly GCF_028330045.1. Taxonomy (NCBI): domain Bacteria; kingdom Bacillati; phylum Cyanobacteriota; class Cyanophyceae; order Nostocales; family Aphanizomenonaceae; genus Aphanizomenon; species Aphanizomenon sp. CS-733/32. Next base: position 10,293 of record NZ_JAQMSE010000253.1, on the reverse strand, counting down.
ACTAATGTGGTTTCTTTAACTACACAACAAGGAACTATTTCCCAATTTCTCGCCCCCTTGACTAAGGAAACTTTTAAACAAGTAGTTCAAGAAGTTGAGCAAAAATTACAGGTTGTTAACCAAACCTTATCCATGTTGGATTATCAAGGTTTTGAAGCAATCCTTCAGGAAATGCTCCATTCAATTACTCTCAAAACTGGGGAATTATTGGGAGCAGATCGAACAACGATCTTTTTATTAGATGAAGAACAACAAGAACTTTGGTCTATTTTAGCAGAAGGGAAAAATAAAAGCCCTTTAGAAATTCGGATTCCCGCCAACAAAGGTATTGCCGGTGAAGTTGCTAGTTTTAAACGGGTGGTAAATATTCCCTTTGATTTTTATGATGATCCCCGGTCATCAGTTGCCCAAGAACAAGATAAAAGAAATGGCTATCGCACCTATACAATGTTAGCATTGCCACTGTTAAATACAGACGATAAATTAGTGGCAGTCGTACAATTATTAAATAAATTAAAACCTATTCATGATATTGATAGTCCCCTCAATGAACGCATTGATAATAATGGCTTTACCGAAGTTGATGAAAATATATTTCTTGAATTTGCCCCTTCAATTCGCCTGATTTTAGAATCATCTCGATCCTTCTATATTGCCACACAAAAACAAAGAGCCGCAGCGGCATTAATGAAGGCAATTAAATCCCTAAGTCAAAGCGGACTTGATTTGGAAGACACCCTAAAACGAGTGATGAATGAAGCGAAGGAGTTAATGAACGCCGACAGAAGTACACTGTGGTTAATAGACCGCGATCGCCATGATTTGTGGACAAAAATTTATCAAGCTGATGGTATTGCTAAAGAATTGCGTGTACCGATGGGACAAGGTTTTGTTGGTATTGTAGCTGCCACTGGCAAAAAACTAAATATTCCCTTTGATTTATATGAGCATTCTGACTCAGGAACGGCTCAAAAAATGGATCAAAGTAATGGCTACCGCACCTGTAGTTTGCTGTGTATGCCAATATTTAATAGGGATCAAGAATTGATTGGTGTCACCCAATTAGTAAATAAAAAGAAAGTTGGAGATTTCCCCGCTTATAATCCCGACTCTTGGCCAAATGCTCCCGATTGCTTCCAAGCTAGTTTTGATAAAAACGATGAAGAATTTATGGAAGCATTCAACATTCAAGCCGGGGTAGCCTTGCAAAATGCTCAGTTGTTTGCCAAAGTGAAACAACAAGAAAAAATGCAGCGGGATATTTTGCGAAGTCTTTCCAATGGTGTGATTTCGACAGATCAAAATGGCGTAATTATTACAGCCAATGAAAGTGCTAAAGAATTACTAGGTTTTGGTTTAGAGGAAGCTTTAGAAGGCAAAATGGTGAGTGATATTGTCGCCATTAGAGAGGGAGATTTTAGCAAGTGTTTTCAGAATACGCTTCAGTCCAATAACTCCAAAGACGGCCAGCAATATTATCCTGATCGGACTTTATTAACCACAGGAACAGAACAACACAGCGTTAACTTATCACTGAATAGTATTGCCGATGTCCAAGATGAAAATAAAGTCTGTGGCGCATTGGTAGTCATGGAAGATATTAGTGATGAAAAGCGGCTAAAGAGTACAATGTACCGTTACATGACTCAGGAATTAGCCGAAGAATTGTTAAAATTAGATGATGCTAAATTGGGAGGCGATCGCAAAGAAGTTACCATCTTATTCTCAGATATTCGCGGCTACACCACCCTCACAGAAAACATGGAAGCGGAAGAAGTGGTGAGAATGCTGAATGAATATTTTGAATCAATGGTAGACGCAGTATTTAAACATAAAGGCACTCTTGATAAATATATCGGTGATGCCATCATGGCTGTTTTTGGTTCTCCCCTACCTTTAGCAGATCACGCCATCATGGCAGTGCAAACATCTCTAGAAATGCGTGGTCGTTTGCAAGAATTAAATGAACTTCGCAAAACAACTAATGAATGTGCTATTAAAATCGGTGTTGGCATTAATTCTGATACCGTAATTAGTGGTAATATCGGCTCTAGTAAACGCATGGAATTTACCGCTATTGGTGATGGTGTCAATCTCGGTTCTCGATTAGAAAGCGTCAGCAAACAATATGGTTGTGATATTATTATCAGCGACAATACATATAAAATCTGCCAAGATAGTGTTTGGGCTAGAGAACTAGATTACATCCGTGTTAAAGGACGTAATGAACCAGTCGCCATTTACGAATTAATCGGCTTGCGTAACGATACTATTAATAGTGCCAAACTAGAAGTAATTGAGCATTATCACAAAGGGCGTGAATACTATCTCAAACGTCAATTTACCTCAGCCCTTTCAGAGTTTGTAAGAGCCTTATCCGCTGACAATCAGGATAAAGCCTCAATGTTGTACATGAGTCGTTGTCAGCACTGGTTACAATCACCCCCATCTAATGCTGATTGGGATGAAGGTGTGTGGACATTTAAAGAAAAATAAGTATTTTCTATTTGACTTTTATTCCCTCCGCATATTCATATCCGGTTTTTTGTTAAAAACACCTATAAAGCATAGGATTTACCTGAGTTCGGTGTTAGGAGTTTCTCCTTCGGAGACGCTACGGGAACAGAGTTATGATTTTTTCAAAGAGATCATCAGGGTTTGAGACTCATATTTGGGGCAGTTTTCCAAAAATTATCTTATGTCGAACTCAGGTAGGACTTACGTATTTCCGCCCGCACACTCATGAGGATTTTACCGAGGTGATTTTCTCCTGTATGATTTGCACCACATCCCCAAAAATAGTCTGTAGGCGAATTTTCTATGAGCATTTCATCACCTGTGATTAATAATATTTCCCTGATATCAGGATGAGTGATAAATTTTTGTAGTACCCCAACCCGCATGACTTGGGTTTTCACCAATTCCCAATCTGGACGGAGACAACGAGAGGGACAACGTCCTAAAGCAGCAGCTTGTTCAGGAGTAGCAGCAGCGAAGATTAAAGGTATAATCGGGGCATCTGGACTACCAACAAACTTTTGTCCTTGATAATAATGCTCAACAGTTGGCCAATAAGTACCTTCGATATCAATCCCGTGAGGAGAAAAGTTAGAAAAACACCCGTATGGCTGGGAAACCTGATAAAAGTAAATAGTCATGCTATTGGAGGAGGTAGGGGCGCAGAGACTGCGCCCAGTCGGGAAGAGTGCTGTAAGGCTTTTGACTTAATTTTTGGACTTTATTCAAGTACATACCGCTATAACATTAGCAAAATCAGTAATGATGTAAATAAATAATAGGTTAAATCCTGCTGTTTTATGACTACAGATGCTTTTGAACAAACAAATTGGGTGTGGCAGTTTTCCTTATTCCAACAGCAGGTAGGAGAATGGGTAGAATACCAATTTTCCAGATTTCAAAAAACCTTTCCTGGTTGGTCCATCAGTCCTTGGTTAAATGAATTACTAACAATCCTATTTTGGTCAGGATTGGGTTTGTTCTTGGTATGGGTAGGTTGGCGCTTATGGCAAGAATTTAATCCTTATCTCTATACTTGGCTAAATGCGGTGAGTAATGCTAGGGGTTCTAGAACCAAAGCCAATTCTAGAGAAACATCCATTACCCTATTATTAAGCCAAGCTCAGGAATTTCAACGGCAGTATAATTATAGCGAAGCCTGTCGTTGTGTTTATTTAGCAATGTTACAACAATTACATGAACAAGCGATCGCTCGCCAACAACCCAGCCGCACAGACGGAGAATATTTGCAATTACTCAAATCCTCCGTCACCCTCCTCCAACCATATCAAACATTAATAACCATCCATGAACAACTGTGCTTTAGTGAGCATCACATTTTAGCAGAAAATTATCAACAGTGTTGGCAAGCTTATAGAAAAATCCAGGAATCATTAGTCAGGAGTAAAAGTTTCTTTTAAGGGACTTCCAAATAAAAATATGTCCCAAAACTAAGGCAAAAACTCTCTCTATTTCTTCTCTCTCTGTGTTCTCTGTGCCTCTGTGGTTCTTTTGTTCATAACTTGTTTATTTGATCTTACGGTTTTCACCTTCATGGTAATTGATGGTTGGGGAATGCAAGGATTTGACTGGGGTTTAAATACCACATTATCCCTAGCATTAGCAGGATTGCACAGAGGCGATCGCGTTGGTATTGGTGTATTTGACAACAAATTGCATACGTGGATACCCCCAGAACGAGGACGACATCATCTCAATCAACTCATTGATAAACTCACCCCCATTCAACCAGAATTAATAGAATCTGATTATTTAGGTGCAGTTACCCACGTCGTCAAACAACAAACCCGCAGGGCTTTAATAGTCATCATTACCGACTTAGTTGATATCACCGCTTCCTCCGAACTTCTCCTAGCCCTTACCAGACTCGCACCCCGTTATTTACCCTTTTGCGTCACCCTGCGAGATCCTCAAGTTGACAGTTTAGCACATACATTTACCGAAGATGCCACACAATCCTATATTCGCGCAGTTGCTCTAGATTTATTAGCACAAAGACAACTGGCATTTGCCCAATTAAAACAAAAAGGAGTATTAGTTCTTGACGCACCAGCAAATCAAATTTCCGAACAATTAGTAGATAAATATTTACAACTTAAAGCCAGTAATCAGCTTTGAAATATTGCAGGAATTAATGGAGGTAGGGGCGCAGGGCTTGCGCCCAGGAGTCATTAGTAAAACACTACAATTTCTTCCTTTGCGCCTTTGCGTGAGACATTCATATTTTCTTCTTCCGACTACAATACCGCACCAAAACCACAAACAAACCCATCCCCACCAAATATTTAATTGGATTTGGAAAAATCGGATTTGGAGACAAAAAACCCTCAATTAAACCAGCAATAATCAATATCGGCACAATCCCAAAAACCAATTGTACAGCCAAAGAACCGTAAAATTTCAACGCATCACGGCGGCGATATTTACCAGGAAATAAAATTGCTCTTGCCAGCAACAAACCTGAACCTCCCGCAAAAAATATCGCAGGTAATTCCAAAGCACCATGAGGAAATACAAACGCCCAAAACGGGTAAGCCAGATTATTTTGAGCAACTAAATGGCTATGGCAATGGATAGCAACGTTTGCTGCACCACTTGAGGAAATCCCCACAGATAAAATTCTTTCGCTGCTTGCCATTCCTGTCGCCGCGAACCTTGGTAGATTTGTGTATAGGCGCGAGTTGTCAATGATTGTAAACTTTGAATTAAAGTTTTACCAACTTGCTGAGTCCTCGCCCTAGCTAAATCCGCTGCTACAGAACGATATAAACTCGCCAGTTCCCTAATTTCTGCCGAACGCAGGGACTTTAAGCGTTTTTGTTCTACCTTCTTCAACAAAGCATCTAAACGCTGCCAATTAGCCTCGCATCTTCCTATCCAACGTTGAATATTCATAAAATTTCTAAATACTTAGTACAGATTAGCTTAAAATAACTTCAAAGTAAGCGCTGTATTTTAGGAAAAAATTAACACCATGTCTGAAAATTTTGGTTCTTCTAGCTCCATACAACCATTGAGTATCGGCAATGTAGTCAGTGCTGGTGTACGTTTATATCGCTCTCATCTGAAGACTTATCTGAAACTAGCTTTAATCGCTCACTTATGGGCTTTAGTTCCTATCTATGGCTGGGCAAAATATGCGGCGATTTCTGGACTCATATCGCGTTTAGCTTTTGGAGAATTGACTTACCAGCCGGAAAGTGTTGAAGAGGCTAGAAGTCATGTTAATCCACGTTTTTGGTCATTTTTGGCAGTTTATCTGCGAGTAGCTATTAATCTTTTCTTAGCTTATCTTGGAGTGACGATTGTAGCTGGTATAGCGGTTGGTCTGTTGACATTCATCTTATTTTTAATCTTAGGACCTATAGTGATTTACTTATCTCCCTACTTCACCCCATTATTAATTATTTTGATGGTGCTGCCAGGACTAACTTGGTTTTACGCCCGTTGGGTTGTGGCTGAAGTACCGTTAGCAGTAGAAGAAAATATCAATGGTAGCGAAAGTATTTCTAGAAGTTGGGAGTTAACCAAAGCTTCAGCATTTCGCATTCAAGGAATTGTGATAGTTACTGGACTTGTGACGCTGCCAATTATGTTTTTATTTAACTATGTACCTAATTTATTTCTCATCAAACTAGAGCCGGGTTCTACTATCTACACAGTGGTGTATCTCGTTTCCTTACTTATCAGTTTAGTAGGAGGAATGTTTGTGATGCCATTCTGGCAATCAATAAAAGCTGTGATTTACTATGACTTGCGAAGTCGTGAAGAAGGGTTGGGTTTACAATTACGTGATCACGATATTTAATTAAATTCAAATGTAATATAATGCACCTTTTTAATCGCATTAAATTCACTACACCCGAAAGTGTGGAAATAGAATTTACCCTGGCTGGAATTGGTAGTCGGGCTTTAGCATTAATGATTGACTACCTAATTTTAGCTTTTACTTTAGTAATATTGGCGTTAATATGGTCGTTTATTTCTCAGCAAGTAACTGATTTGGGAGTTAGTATTTTTGGCTCTAATTTCGGCTTGTGGTTGATAGCTATATCTCTATTAAGTTTTTTCTTTATTTACACAGGTTATTTCGTCCTTTTTGAAACTCTAAGCTGTTGTGCATTTAGTTTGTATAATTCTAGCGAGCAAGATGCCCGCACCACAAAGTTCAAGTAAATTATGGTTATCAAATTTAGCTGCGTAACAGCTTATGACTTCCCTACATTCTTCGATTGGGTATAAGTCTCGGCTATTTCCTTTATGACCTGCTTGACCCTCCTCTTTTTTTGCTGCTTTTTTGTTTTACAGGCTTTTTTCCAAATCCCGGTGGGTCACTTGATGGTGGTGATGATGAGTTAACGGAACTCCTTGTTCTTGAACTGTCAGGACTTCTGTTAGTTTCTTTGACTGTTGTTCTCTTTGCTGCGCCATTTCCTCCACCAGTTTCTTGACGCTGGCTGGAGTCTTACCCTTGTATACTACTTTTTGAAGTGCGGAATGTGGGATAAAAAGTTGTAGAAAAAATTGCCAAAGAAGAAGCATTTTTACTAACTAAAAGGTTATTAGGATTAGCATATCTTTGGGTAGGACACAGTAATGGGGTACAAATTCAGATTGTAGCGACTTTAATTTTTTGTGCGGTACTAAATCAATTAGTTTCAGACGTAGCAGTTGCTTTAGGTCAGCGAAAAGAAAAAATATCAGTAGAAATGGTTTTTAGAAGTCTATATTATGTAGCTAAATCTGTAGAAAGGGGTGAGAATCCCGATATCGTCACCTATTTAGTCCAACGAGCAAAATTATTTGGTTTAGTCAAAGCTATCAGGAAACGACATCGAGAAACACAACAAATCAGAGAAAAAACTTGGGGGGCTGTACCGTTAAGTTGACACCAATGAGGAATGCTAAACCCCCATTGACCTAAAAATTTACACTCGGCCAGTCTGGTTGACGATAATAATGGGTCATATTATCAAATTTTCGTAATTCCACCTTATTAATGAGAAAATCCGGGGTATCCAACGGCAATGATTGATTAAACTCACAAAACATGGTATTCAGGCTTACTCGGTTTAATTCTGGAGGAATTTCGCCAAAGTAACCCAATGTCACATGGGCAGTAAAATTATAATGCTGCTCAATACCTAAACCCATTAATGTGCGATTTTGATAAATTATTCGTCGGAATTGAATAATTTCCTCATAGGAACGTTGATCTTTTGGTACTAAACACACACCTACAGCCCTCGGCATGACAATCAACCCCAACATTTGCCAAGATATAGGTGATCCCTTTGTCATCAATTTCTGATATTCTTGAAACCTCTCAGCTAATTGAGAATTCAAATCTTCAGCAAATTGGGGATTTTTTGTACAAGCATGATGAAAAGCACTATCCCAAATTAAGTCTGCCACCGTCACATGAAAACTAGCAGGGGGAACAGGTACAATCAAACCACTAGCAATGGGTAGCTCTAATAATTGCTGTTGATAGGCTTGTATTTGACGGTAGAAAGCAGCGTTGTTTGCATCTTCTTGTGCTGGTGGGGTAATCAGTGTATAGCCTGGAAAAGGTGCAGCCTCTCTGACTCCCGCATTAACCCGGAATTTAGAAGATTCCTGAATATGCTGAATTTGGGTTTTGTAAGCTTCTGGTAGCGTCATGCGAGCTACCCGATTTAAATAAGTTTGGTAGTTGTCGTCCAATCTTGATCACCTTGCGCTCTTTTGATAGATTGTAGGGAGATTTACTCAATTTAACCAAATTAATTTTTAATTTTAATTAAATTACCATGCCAATATATGTTTACTGGGGCGAAGATGATTTTGCGATGGAAAAAGCCGTAGTCACTTTGCGCGATCGCATTCTTGATCCCCTGTGGACTAGTTTTAACTATACCTCATTCCCCCCAGATCAACCCGATTCTATCGTCCAAGCTTTAAATCAAGCAATGACACCGCCATTCGGCGCTGGTGGGCGTTTCCTATGGCTCATCAACACCACTCTCTGCCAAAATTGTCCGGACCACATCCTTGCAGAATTACAACGCACTCTTAAAGTTATCCCTCCAGACTCTACCTTACTATTAACCAGCCGCAACAAACCAGATGAACGCCTCAAAAGTACAAAACTCCTCAAACAATTTGCAACAATTTCCGAATTTTCCCTCATCCCCCCTTGGAAAACTGAACTTTTAGTCCAATCAGTTCAACAAACCGCTCAAACTGTCGGCATAAAAATAAGTCCCCTCGTAGCCGAACTATTAGCTGAATCCGTAGGCAATGATACCCGTCTTCTCCACAATGAACTAGAGAAATTACGCCTCTACAGCCAAGGCAGCGACAAACCCTTAGACGTGAATACAGTATCTGAATTAGTCAGAAACACTACTCAAAATACCTTACAATTAGCAACAGCCATCAGAACAGGAGATACCCCAAAAGCTTTAGGAATCTTAGGTGATCTCAGTAATGCCGCCGAACCAGGTTTACGGATAGTTGCCACACTCATTGGTCAATTTCGCACCTGGTTATTAGTCAAAATGATGATGGACAGTGGTGAACGCAACCCCCAAGCGATCGCTCAAGCCGCTGAAATCTCTAACCCCAAACGCATCTACTTCCTACAGCAAGAAGTCAAATCTCTCCCCCTACAGCAACTCATCTCTGCTTTACCACTGCTATTGGAATTAGAAGCCAGCCTCAAGCAAGGTGCATCCGAAACCTCAACACTACAAACTAAAGTCATCGAACTTTGTCAAATATGTCGCCGCACTTAATATCCCCATCAGAATATGCAATTTCAATCTTGACTGGAACTTCTAATTCAGAAAATAATTCAAAGCGATTATCGTATTCCCTATTTTCCCTCTGTGTCACCTGTTATATGCTCAAAACTTATAGTCTTTATTTAACCAAACGGTTGCTGAGAACCCTCTATCAATCCTTGATTTTGGCAACTGTTACCAGTACAAGTCTGATTTCCGGGACTTTTACCCTCAACTCCAAAGTAGCTGCTCAAACTTTAAACCTTGACAATACAGACATAACTAATTACGCAAAATCTGTACTAAACATGGAGCCAGCCCGTCAGCAAGCATTTAAAGAAATTAAAAACCTTATCGGTAGCAAAGACATTCCCCAAGTGATCTGTAATGATTCTAAAAGTTTCATTACGCTACCAAGGAAAGCCAAGGATATTGCCATAAATTATTGTAACCATTCTCAAAAGATAGTTGAGGATAGTGGTCTCAGCATCGAGCAATTTAACAAAATTACCCTAGAAATCCAAAACAACAGCAATTTAAAACGACAGCTTTACAATACATTACTGCGTTTACAAAAGGATTCCCCCTCAAAAACTTCCCAATAAATAACCTCAAATTACTTCTTTCTCTAACCTGCATCAAGCAGAAAATATCACTCTTGTTTTTTTGCCATATCCATAACATTATTGCCGATCCGATAAATCAAAAATACCCTGAATACTTAATTTCATAATGCTTTCAGCTATTTTCAACCCACCTCCTCAAAAAATATTTCTCAACCCCCTTGACAGAAAAAGGAAGGATTGATATGTTAGATAAGTGCCGAAGAGAAAGAAACGACTCCCAGGCAACTGAACCGAGAAAAAATAATACTTTGAAAGAATAGATTAAACCAATCCTCGTCGTCAAGATAATTGAAAGAGGATTCGAGATTTTAACTAATTTCGGAGCCAACAGACTCGAAACATAACAAAATGGAGAGTTTGAT
>NZ_JAQMSE010000252.1:0-14294 GCF_028330045.1 Aphanizomenon sp. CS-733/32 | reverse complement strand
TATTTTGTTCGTTTCGTCGCTGTAGCCTTCTTTGTTTTCGCTACGCTCAAATACAATTTGGGCTACGCAACTCAACTCACGCGCCATTCATCCCACGCTCCTAAGAGTGAGACGTGGGGCTTCTGTCGGTTAAGCTAAAACAAATGACTACCACACCCAAGCAATACGAATATTCCTATCAAAATAGTCAAGCTGGACACCATCATGGTTATTTGCTAAAACCACTTATGGAAATGATGTCAGAAATGCTACCCCCCCCGATAACAACCAAAAACCTCGGATTTTGGATATTGGTTGTGGTAATGGTAGCTTGAGCAATTTCCTAGCACAACAGGGTTATGAAGTTGTTGGTGTTGAGGAATCTGAATCAGGTGTAAAATTGGCTAATCAAAGTTTTACCAATTGTCGCTTTATTCAAGGTAGCATTTATGATTTACCATACCCCGAACTAGGAGACAACTTTGATATTATTATCTCTTGTGAAGTAATTGAGCATTTATTTTATCCTAAAGAATTAGTCAGAAGTGCTAAAAAATGCCTCAAACCCAATGGTGGTTTAATACTTACCACACCCTATCATGGTTATTTAAAAAACCTAGTGATGGCTGCTACAGGGAAAATGGACAACCATTTTACCGTTCTTTGGGATGGTGGTCATATCAAATTCTTTTCTGTACCAACTATGACGGCTTTACTTAAATCAGAGAACTATACAAATATCAAGTTTAAGTTTGCGGGTAGATTTCCCTATCTTTGGAAAAGTATGTTGTGTTCTAGTACCATAGTTCAATAACAAGAATATATTTGAATATCCTCATGTTAGAACAAATTACTCCTCTCATCCTTACCTATAACGAAGAAAATAACATTAATCGTACCCTGGAAAAACTTAAATGGGCAAGTAAAATCATTGTTATTGATAGTTATAGCACAGATACAACATTAGAGATTTTGTCTCAATATCCTCAAGTAGAAGTATTTACCAGGAAGTTTGATTCTTTCGCTAGTCAATGCAATTATGGATTATCGAAAATCACATCAGAATGGGTACTATCGCTAGATGCAGATTATATATTAACCGATGATTTAATTCAGGAAATTACATCTTTGCCAAGAGAATCAGATATAGACAGTTATAGTGTAAGATTTAAATACTGTGTTTTTGGTAAACCCTTACGTGGTACTTTACTTCCACCCAGAAAAGTCCTTTATAAAAGAGAAAAAGCAATTTATCAAGATGACGGACACGCTCATAGAGTTGTGGTACAAGGTAAATCTAATCAATTATCAGCATACATCCACCATGACGATCGCAAACCATTGAGTCGTTGGTTATGGGCGCAAGATCGTTATATGGTAATTGAAAGTAAAAAACTTCTAGAAACACCAGAGCATGAACTTAGTATAGGCGATCGCCTTCGTAAACGCAAAATCCTCGCACCTTTAATCATCTTCATCTATTGTCTCATCCTCAAAGGTGCTATTCTCGACGGTTGGCATGGATGGTACTATACATTTCAGAGAGTATTGGCAGAACTATTGCTGGGTATACATATAATAGAAGCAGAGAAAATAGATAATTAATTGGCTCAAATAACCTGCTCTTTATTACTAGGAATTAATCTGATGGTAAATACACTGGTTTTTGAAGTTTCCCAAGAAGAAGATGGGGGATTTGTGACTGAATGTCTCACCGAAGACATTTTTACCCAAGGAGATTATTGGGAAGAAGTCAAAGCCAATATTCGAGAAGCTGTTAAAGCTTTTTACTTTGAAGAATTGAACTTTCCAGTTATACACTTACATCTTGTTAAAAATGAAATTTTATTAATTCAATGAAAATACCCAGAAATCTGAAAGGTACAGATTTAGTGCAAGTACTGAAGTCTTTAACTAAACTTTTTTTCTTCAAAAGAAGGTTATAAAGACTAAACAATTTTTTTATAAACTCATAAATTAGTAAATCCATGAATATACTAGGAATTAACGCTTACCACGGTGATGCTTCAGCTTGTTTAATCCAAAATGGTCAATTAATAGCAGCCATTGAAGAAGAACGTTTTAATCGAGTTAAACATTGGGCCGGATTTCCCACAGAATCTATCCGTTATTGTTTAAAAATAGCTGGTATTAGTGCCAAAGAGTTAGATCACGTTGCATTATCCTTTAATCCCAAAGCTAATCTTAATCGTAAACTCCTATTCACCCTCAAACAACGTCCATCACTATCATCACTTCTAGATAGATTTAATAAACAAAGCAAATCCGCCAATCTTCAGGAACAAGTAGCCGCAGCTTGTAATTGTCAACCCCAGGAAATTACAGCACCTATTCATACCCTAGAACATCATACCACACACCTAGCCACCGGTTTCTTTATTTCCCCCTTTGAAAAAGCTGCTATTTTATCTGTTGACGGTATGGGTGACTTTGTAAGTACCTTGTCAGCAGCAGGAGAGGGTAATCATTTAGAATATTTCACGCGGACGCACTTTCCCCACTCTATCGGTTATTTATATAATGCCATTACCCTGTATCTAGGTTTTCCTGCCTATGGTGACGAATACAAAGTTATGGGATTAGCCCCTTATGGACAACCAAAATATCTCGAAGCATTCAGAAAAATCATCTTTCCCAAAGGAGATAGTTTTGAACTAAATCTAGATTACTTTACCCACCATGAACAGGGTATCGCCATGAAGTGGGATAATGGCGCACCCACAGTTGCACCTTTCCATAGTCCAGAACTAGAAAAACTATTAGGACCAGCAAGACAGGTAAATTCTGAACTTACACCCAAACATCAAAATATTGCCACATCCCTACAAGCCATAACAGAAGAAATAATTTTTCATTTACTCAATCAACTACATCAGCGCTACCCTTGCGAAAATCTCTGTTTGACAGGTGGTGTAGCTATGAATTCCGTAGCCAATGGTAAAATTACCCAAAATACTCCCTTTACAAATGTTTACATTCCTCTAGGCGCTGCTGATAATGGTACTTGTATCGGTGCAGCCTTCTTTGTTTGGAATCAAATTCTCAAGCAACCTCGTCAGTTTATTTTAAGTCATGCTTATTGGGGTTCTGAGTTTTCTGACGAAGAATGCTTATTAGCATTGCAATCTCACGATTTACAACCTAAAAAGCTTGAAAAAGCGGTAATGTTAAATCATGTTGTAGATGCCATTTGCAACGGCAAAGTAATTGGTTGGTTTCAAGGTAGAATGGAGTTTGGCGCAAGAGCATTAGGCAATCGTTCCTTGATATCTGATCCTCGCCGCGCTGATATGCGAGATATAATCAATCTAAAAATTAAATTCCGAGAGAAATTCCGTCCTTTTGCTCCCAGTATTCTGGAAGAATTTGTTGGAGAATACTTTGAAATTGATGAACCAGCCCCCTTTATGGAGAAAGTCTTTAAAATTCGCCCCGAAAAAGGAGCCAAAATCCCCGCTGTGACTCATGTAGACGGAACTGGAAGGTTACAAAGTGTGAGCCAGAATACTAATCCTCTTTACTGGGAATTGATTAATACATTTCACAAACGTACTGGTATTCCCCTGCTTCTAAATACATCTTTGAATGAAAATGAACCTATTGTGAGGACACCTCAAGAAGCTATCCAATGTTTTTTGAGGACTAATATGGATGGCCTAGTTTTGGGCTGTTATTATGTGGATCGCAGTTCTATAAAATACTGAATTAAGTAACTGGAGTTTAGACTAATTTCCCCTCCTAATCCGCCAAAGTCTCTCTAGGGAAGGCTTTAAGGGTTTATAAGTCATTATTTTACGTCTTGTAAGTCATAAACCCTATACTATACAGCAAGGGTTTGAGCCTACAGAAAAAGATTTAGTCTAAACTCCAATACAGATATAATCAATAAATTTTAGTAGTTAGTGGTTATCAGCGTTTAAAATTGCTAGACTATGACTCATCCAGGTAAAAAAACAGTTACATATCCTCGGTTATTTGCCGCGAAAGAACCTATGATTGAACAACTTACAAACGATAAAAACGCTCAGAATAATACCACTCCTGTTTCTACATTATTTACCAATCCCACATTTTCCCAATTTTCAGAAGAGGCTAGTGATTTTAACCTCAAGTCCTTTCTTAGTCTTTTACAGCGCCGAGCAATTATCATCATAGGAGTTGCTTCCGTTGCTATGGGTGGTGTTACTTATACAACTTTTCAACAAGTACCAATTTATGAAGGCAACTTCAAAATATTAGTTGAACCTGTTAATAGTGACTCTGAACTAGGGAAAATCGACGTGGGACTCGCTAATACCCTTAGACAATCTGGACTAGATTATGAGAGCCAAATTCAAGTTCTCCAAAGTCCAGAACTGCTGAGAGATTTTATTAAAGAAATACAAAAATCTGATCCTGATATTGATTATAATACGGTTGCGCAAGGTTTAACTATTCGTCGCTTGGGACAATCAAAAATAATCCAAGTTAGCTATAAAAGTGATAATAACCAAAAAGTTAAACTTATATTAGATCCTCTGGCTGATTTCTATTTAAAATATAGCCTCAACAAGCGACAAACAAAGCTCCGTCAGGGAGTTCAATTTGTGGATGAAAAACTACCTGAAACCCGAGTTAGGCTAGGACAGTTGCAAAAAGAAATGCAAATGTTTCGCCAAAGGTACAATTTTATTGATCCAGAAAACCAATCCCAAGTAATTTCTTCGCAAATTCAATCTTTGACACAACAAAGACTAACTATCAATCAACAGTTAACCACTGCCAGAGCTACTTATGACAGGCTACAGAGACGTGAAGAACAGTTAGCAATTCTCAATACTGCCCCTCTTTATCAAACCCTAATTGGTCAACAACGCCAATTAGATATCCAGCTATCTGGAGAATTAACTCGGTTTCAACCAGATAACCCAGTTATCCGCACCTTAGAAGAAAAAAGATCCAACCTTTTACCTATTATTGAGGCAGAAGCAGCACGCACTATTAATATCAAAATCTCTGAAACTACGGATCTAATTAAGAAAATAGAAGTAGACAATCAATACATAACACAAGTAGAAAAACAAGTGCAATTGAAATTAGATCAGTTGCCAGTTTTGTCTCGGCAATATACTGAAATCCTACGGAATTTACAAATAGCCAATGAAAGTTTAAATCGCTTATTAGCTGCTCGTGAGCAATTGCAAATACAAGTAGCTCAAACAGAACTACCTTGGGAATTAATCCAAGCAGCTAATCAGCCTCTATATCCAATTTCTCCAGATATTCCCCGCAACTTAATATTGGGATTTGTGGCCAGTTCCTTATTAGGAATAGGTGCTGGTTTTCTCAAAGAACAGACTGATAATACCTATCACAGCGTTGAAAATATCCAGGATAAGATAGGACTGCCTTTATTAGGATCTCTTCCCTTTAATAAAAACCTAGCTCAGAGTTCATCTTTAAACCTAGGAAACAAAGCTAAAGATCAAGAAGTCGTTGTAGACCCTCTAATCGTAAGTGATGAACCAGCTAAAACTTCTGCTCGTAGACCTTCCCGATCAAGCTATTATTATGGACAGGGATCATTTTGGGAATCTTTACAAGTTTTATATAGTAATATTCAACTGCTTAATTCTGATAAACCAATTAAGTCTTTAGTTGTTTCCTCTGCTGTCCCTGGAGATGGTAAAAGTACGGTGGGATTTAGTCTGGCAAAAACAGCCGCGATTATGGGGAAAAAAGTACTACTTGTAGATTGTGACCTCCGCAAATCCACTGTTCACAAATTATCAACATTAGATAATTTCTGGGGACTAAGTAGTTTAATTTCTTCAGATACAGATGTCAAACAAGTAATTCAAGAAATGCCCGGACTTAATGGTTTATCTGTGGTTACAGCAGGTCCTGTACCACCTGATCCGGCGCGGTTGCTCTCATCAGATAAAATGATTCAAATGATGGACTATTTCTCTGATAATTTTGATTTAGTGATTTATGATACTCCTCCTTTGTCAGGATTAGTAGATGCTAGATTGGTAGCAGTTCATACTGATGGTATCATGCTAGTTGTCAGAATTGATAAAACAGATAAATCAGCCGTCAAGCAAGTTGTTGATGCGCTAAAATCATCTCCCATCAATTTACTAGGAACAGTAGTCAACGGCGAGAAATTCCGAGGACTAGAATATAACTATAATTACAGATATAGTTCATATTACTATACTAAGGGTAGGAGTTAAGGGAACACCAAAAAAGAAATTACCCAATCTTGTGGCATGGGCATCCTAACCGTCCTTAAGGATTAGCGGGCTTTTCGTCCCGCACCACAAGAAATTTTTGGGGATTTTTTGAAGATGTTTTCGTTTCCCTACACTCAGCATGACAAAACAGGATCATTTATTTTGTGGCTTACTCTTAATAAACTTCAGCTATTAGCCCGGAAATTTATGGGTGGGTCTGTTAGCCAAACAAATAAAGCCTTGACAAATATGGGCAGGAGGAGAATCGAACTCCTATGACCTCACGGCCGCCGCATTTTGAGTGCGGTGCGTCTACCAATTCCGCCACCCGCCCTTGGGTGTAACTTCCCTATTATAGCCTATTTTTTTAGTTTGGCAATAGGTAATTAGATTTAATTTAGAAACTTTTTGGGAAATTTCCAGAAACCTATTCCTGTAAAATCTACCAATTCCGCCATCCGCCTGGGGAAGCAGATTCACCTTTGTAATTAATACCGTGATTTTGCACCAACTTTTGGTACTCCTGACTACTTGCCCAACGGTCAATTTCCCTAGCTCGTAATACGGGGACAGGATGGCTTAATTGGGCTGTGCGGGCGGATTTGACCATTTCCCCCAATTCCGTTTTGCTAATGTCATCATAGGCGCGAGCTTGGTCTACAAAGGCATCTAAATTGAGTTGAGGAGCTAAACTGGGAGAACCACCTGCTAACTTCATTAATACTGACATGACAACTTTCGGGTTTTGGGTAGCTAACAAAGCGGCGCGATCGCAGGTAAACTCAGCACAACGTACCCACTCTAATAATTGTGACTGGATAGCTTGAGCCAAGACAGCACCCACATTTGGGACAATGGCAGCGGCTAAAATCAATAAATTCACAGGTGTTAAGTATACGCTATGATCACACTTGAGATGACCTAATTCATGGGCAATTACAGCCTGTATTTCTTCAGGTGTAAGAATCTCAATCAAGGATGTATGAATGACCACAAAAGGCTGCTTACCGCGCATAGCAAAGGTGTAAGCGTTAGGGGCTGGATGTTGACGCACATATAACTGAGGTGGATCAATATCCAGAATTTGACAAGCTTCTAGTAGTAACTTGTGTAAATCAGGAAGTTGTTTTTCTCCCACCAAAATACTAGAAGCGATATTTTCCACATAAAAAACCTGTTCAGCCATTGGACCTAGCAAATTCCGCACCATCATATCTAAACCGGGAATTTGTTTAAGAGTTTTCGTAGCTTCCAAGTCCAGAGGATGACGGAATGAGTCTGCTTTTAAGCCTGTGAGCGAGGTTTTGATTAAGGACATAGTATTCAAATTAATAAAAGATTGGGCATGGGATAATAGCGGTATGATTTATGTTATGCCTAGGGCACGCTGCACAAAGATGCAAAGTTCAGAAGATACAAGGTTGGGTTAAGGAGGGAAAACTCAACCTTGATTTCAAACTCTTACTCTCTGCGACTCTGCGCCTCTGCGTGAGGTAAAATCATATTCTGAATCAGCAGCCCTACCTGAGCTTCAGGAATACCTACAGGACAAGCTACGTTAGTACCACCTAAACCACAATAACCACCGGGGTTTTTAGCTAAATATTGCTGATGGTATTCTTCAGCATAGTAAAATTCAGGTGCATCTAGGATCTCTGTGGTAATTTTACCATACCCAGCACCGCTAAGGGCTGCTTGATAAGCGTTCTGTGATGTTACTGCTAGTTCTTTTTGCTCTTGTGAATAAACGTAAATTCCTGAACGGTATTGAGTACCGGCATCATTACCTTGACGCATTCCCTGGGTGGGGTTGTGGCTTTCCCAGAACACTTTCAACAGTTGGGAATAAGTAATGATTTTGGGGTCGAACACAACTAATACTACTTCATTATGACCCGTCATGCCACTACATACTTCTTGATAGGTAGGGTTGGGTGTGTAACCAGCCCCATAACCTACCGCAGTGGTGTAAACTCCTGGTTGTTGCCAAAACTTGCGTTCTGCTCCCCAAAAACAGCCTAAACCAAACATGGCAGTTTCTAACCCTGGGGGAAAAGGCGCTTTTAGAGGATTTTTATTAACGTAATGTTGTGCGGGTACTCGCATTACTTCTGCACGTCCTGGTAAGGCTTGCTCAGGTGTAGGTAGGGCTGACTTTTTACCAAATCCAAATATTCCCATTGTTCTTAATTTGTATTATGTATGATTGCTATTCTTGTTTATTGTAAAGGTTTTTGTAGACATCTAAATTATCTTGACAAAATACTATATTAGTGCATCAAGATGGAAAAAATATGTCATTATTATTTTATTAGGGTTTGAGGATTTTAGCGAGAAATCCGGGTTACTATAGGAATCCGGTTTGATTCTGTGAATTTACTTGTGTGGTCAGGGAACAGAAAAGACAGAATTTTGACGCACATTTAATCTTCTTTCACCAAAACGGATAAGTCGTTCAATAGCTAAAAGACGGTTTTCCCAAACTTTAACTTGATAGAGATTGGCTTGATTTTTTTCTGGTATCTGTGTAAATTGTAATTGGACATTGTTGAGAGCTTTTCTGGCTGTAATTAAATTAAGAGCAGACGGTACAGATGCCAGTTGATTTAATGCATCTTTTAACTCCTGATCTAATTTCTCAAACTCAGCATTGGTGATTGCAGATATGGGTAACTGGCCATTTTTTTCTACTATCTGCCATTCCCTCTGCAAAGCTGCATAACGAAACGCCGCAGTGCGAAAAGGTTGACGCTGGGGTATAGGTTCGTTTTTAATTCCTTGGGTGCTATTAAATATTTGTTCTAGTTCAGGATGAAAATTTTCCGCTGCAAACAACGCATAACCATTCACTGGCAAGTCTCGCACCAGTTGCAATTGATCAAATGCCCCCATAGTTGGTAATGACCTCAAACGGATTCCTGGCACTAATAGGGTAGCACCTAATTTTGTAGAGGTAATCCACGGTTGAGCTAATCCTTGAAACCGAGTTGTATCCAAAGCATAGGTCATCGGCACAATTAAATCTATATTTCCTCTTCTTGCCCATACTTCCCAATGTTGTTGAATTTTTTCTATGCGTTCATATTCCGGTAGGGGAAAAACGGCTACTGAGAGCAGAAGAGTATTGCGTTTTTGTCGCAAGGTCTGTGATAATTCAGCCACAAAGCTATCCACCTTTTGGGTGCGGAATGCTGTCCATTGTTGCCACAAATCCCGTTGACTGGGAGAAATATCCAAGGGGTCAATACCAGTCTGTTGTTTAAATTGCTCCCTTGCGGCTTTACCATAACCATAGCTACGACCAACAAAGGGATCTTGAAAAGGATAACGAATATAATCCAAATGAATACCATCTACTTGATAGCGAGTAACAATTTCGGTATATAATTTGGTTAAATATTCCCGTACCTGGGGATTGGCTGGATCTAAAAAGGGTTTAGTTTGACCAATGGGAATAATGTTACCTTGATTGTCATAATTAGCCCAATCGGGATTTGCGGCTAATACTGGTCCCAAGTAATCAGGACTAACATTAATAATTTGATTATGACGGTTATTGCCAGCGGCGAATACCCACACCCAAGCGTGCAATTCCATTCCTCTGGCATGAGCTAGTTTAACCGCGCTTTCTAGGGGGTCCCAGTCACGAATCAGGGGGTTTTGTTGAGGTGCTACCTGACTAGGATAAATGGGATAACTGGCATTGACGGTTTCCAAAAAGACGGTGTTAATTCCGGCTTTTGCTAGTTTATCAAAGATCTTGGCTAATTCGACTTCATTGCCGGCTTTGACGATAGTGCCTCTATCTAACCACATTGCCCGAATTTCTGGTTGTGCTAATCGTTGATTGAGGGGAAATTGCTGCCATAGATTGGCTTTAGCTTGTAACCATTTTTGTCTAACTGTTGCATACTTTTTTTGTTGAATTAATAAGGGGATATTTTTAACTGTTTCTCTCGCTTGTCCTAATGTTTCTGCTAAGTTTGATGTTGATGTTTCTAGGTTAGAAGATGCTGTTTTGATTGATTCGGCTTTTTCTAAGGGGGAATTAGTGCCAGAAGTGTTGATATTTTTGGCAGAATTATAAGCTAATGCTGCTATATGGGTACTTTCTAATCTACCAATCAGATTTTCTAATTCTTTTTGTAGGGCTATACCTTCTTTTTGATCAATCGGCTGATTAGAATTAGGTATAACATCTAAGCGGACATTTTCTTCTAGTTGATTAATTGGATCAATAAAATTTTCATTAGTAATTTTAGGAACTACTAATGATCCTGTGTTTTTTGGCTTTAGTTGTAATTGGGAAGTAACAGGTATTTTTGGAGTAGGTTTTAGCCCAGAAATAACTGTGGTTTTTTTAGCAATCTTTTTTGCAGGTTTTACATGAGAAGTAATGGTGGTTTTTTTAAGAGGTTTGGATTGAGAGGTAAGGGTACTTTTTTTGAAGATTTTTTTGGTGGGTTTTAACTTGGAGGTAGGAATGGGTTTTTTGGGAATTTTTCCAGGAGGTGGGGATTCGGAAACAATCGGTAATTTTTCTAGAATTTGCGGTTGCGTGGGTTCAGTAGCTATTGTTGGCTGACAGTTTGAAGCCGGATTTATAAGTTTACTTTTGCTATTAACTGGTAATCTTAAATAACGATTTAAGGATGCTTTTAACCAAGCAATGTCTAGTCCTACAGATGCATCTTTCCCCCAATACCAACCTAATAAGGTAGATTTTTCAGTTGTTAATATTGCTGGTGGATGATCTTGGGAGTTCCAACTTACAGGAGTTTGACTATTAGAATTATTAGGAATAATCACTCCACCGCGAATTGCACCAAATAATTCTGTTTGATTTATCCAATCAGGAATATTTGTGTTTGTGGGTTGCAAATTTTCAATGGTGTTGAAGCTAAATCCCCAATAACCTCCTAGAAGTTTGCGTAATAATTGACGAATTCCTGGGGTGGATAAATTACCCACTGGGCCACTAGCTATTAAATATCCACCTTGACTCACCCATTGATCTAAGGCGATCGCCTGTTCTGTTGTCAATACCTCTATATTGGGTAAAAATAACACCTGTGGTTTACCCCAATCCGTCTTATCTTTAACTTGACTCAGCGGAATCACACAATATTTCACATTTAGCTTCTGTAAGCGGTTGCTAATTCTTTGCCATTCTTCAGGATTATTCTGGCTATTAACCACACTGAATACAGGAGAATCATTAATAGCTTTTACAGGCAATACTCCCCAGATATTAAACAGGAACAAGTTAATATTTAAAATAACGAATCCGATTGTCTTTTTATTCATTAGTCAGTTGTCAGTTGTTAAGGAATGTGAATTAAATAAAGTGCAAAAGTAAAAAAGTAGGGTGTGTTAGCGACAGCGTAACGCACCATTGCACATTAAATGAGAATTGCAGGTTATTAAATTTGCGTTCCTAAGGATAGGAAAGAATTTTGTTAATTATCAGTCCGCTTGAAGACAAGTATTGATTAATTCCTCAACTCCCGCTACAGGGAAAATACTGACATTTAATTTTTGAGATACTTCTGCAACCGTCATATCATCTAAAAATATCAATTCCCCATGCTTCAGCATGACGCTAGGTAATAAAATTCCCTCTCCTAAATCTTGCCCTTTTAAGTTTAAAAGTAAATCATGTCCGGTCAATAAACCAGTCACACTGATACTTTGTCCCCAATAATCGCTAGATAAAGCCCGCATATTCACTTCTAAGCCGGCGACACTATTTAACTGTTCCACTAAGGGTTGAAATGCTGTTTCTACTGCGTTCCCTACCACCCAAGTTAATCTGCGTTGATTGGTAATTTTTGGTGGTAATAACTCAGTTGCAGTTTGGGTAAACTGTTTAATAAATAAGCGAATTGAACCTACACCATTATCAATTTGCGGATATTCTTCATATTCAGCTTCGGTAGGTAATTCTTCCCCAGCAATTAAAAACCATTCATCAGCTAACCAGACGACACTAGAATGATATTCTTGGCGAAATTCCTGGGAGAGTAATTTAACCTGACAAATTACCTCTTGGGCTTTTTCCCGCGTCACAGGTATGAGTTCATCTTCCTGGGGACGAAACCGCGTCAAACCCACCGGCACAACTGCTACTGATGCTACAGTTGGTAATTCTCCAGTATGAAAAGATGTTAAATCCCGCAATGTCCTCTCTAAATGTTTACCATCATTTATCCCCGGACAGACAACAACTTGAGCATGAATTTGCAATCTGCGTTCTTGAAACCAGCGAAGTTGGGATAATATTTCCCCACCCCGATGATTTTTTAAAAGTCTAATTCTCACATCTGGTTCTGTAGAATGCACAGAAACATAAAGAGGTGATAATCGCATTTGTTCAATTCTTTGCCATTCTCTCGCGGTTAAATTCGTTAAAGTCAGATAAGAACCATACAAAAAGCTTAGGCGATAATCGTCATCTTTTAAATATAAGCTAGTTCGTTTTCCTGGTGGTTGTTGATCAATAAAGCAAAAGGGACAACGATTATTACACTGAATTAAACCATCAAATAAAGCTGTGGCAAATTCTAGTCCTAAATCATCATCATAATCCTTTTCAATTTCGACATGATGGGTTTTCCCTGTCGCATCTAAAACTTCTAATTCGAGAATTTCATCAGCGCATAAAAACTGATAATCAATTAAATCACGGGGTTGTGTGCCATTAATAGCCACAATTGCATCACCGACTGTAAAGCCAATTTCCTCCGCAATTGAGTCAGGCAGCACCTTGGTAATTTTCGCAGGTTGAATGGTATTCATTGGTCATTGGTCAGTGGTCATTGGTCAGTGGTCAGTGGTGAAAACTATTCTTCTTTCTTCTTTCTTATTCCTCCTGACTACTGAATTCTTAGCATAACAGAGTTATCCTTGCCAACCGGCGGCGATCGCTAATAAAATAGAAATGCCAAAAGCCAATCTATACCAAACAAAAACCATCGTATTTTTAGTTTGCAAGTATTTGATTAAAAAAGCAATTGATAAATAAGAGAAAATAAAGGTAGAAACAATGCCAACAACTAACAGAATTACAATATTATTTGGTAATTCTCCAGATTGAAACATTTTGAAGATTTTCAAACTTTTGTACAAAGTCGCAATCGTCAAAGTCGGAAACCCCAACAAAAAAGAAAATTTCGCTGCTGCTTCTCTTTCTAACCCCAAAAATAACCCAGTAGTTAAAGTTGAACCAGAACGAGAAACTCCCGGAACTAAAGCTAAAGTTTGTCCTAATCCTACCAAAATCCCATCTCGAATTTCCAAAGCATCAAAACCTCGTTTACGAGTCCCAAATTTTTCCGCTAACCCTAGCAGAATTGCCATAATTACCGACATAATCGCAATAATCAAGGAACTTTCGGGAATTACATCCTTGAATAAAAATCCAATAGTTAAAGCCGGAATTGTCCCCGCAGCAATCCCCACAACAATTTTCCCATCTTCACTTTCCCAGTCTTTAGTTTTAAAAGCTGTAATTGCACCTTTCACCAAACCCGAAATTACAGCCCAAAAATACCACAAAATGGCAATTACACTCCCAAATTGAATAGCATCAACAAAATCTTTAGAACCAAGTTCTTTCCAACCAAATACCTTTGTAACAATGATTAAATGTGCAGTGCTACTAATTGGTAAAAACTCCGTAATCCCTTGCACAATTCCTAAAATAAATGCCTGAATCACTCCTTGAACCAAATCAACTTGACTCGTAACTTCGCTAGACACTCCTACCTGTAACAGTTGCGCTAATAGTAAATCTATACTATTTAGCCCTAAAATTGTTGTCATTAACTAGACTCCCAAAATCAATGTGTCATTATAGCAAACTATCCAACTTTAGAGGGTGTTTGAAAAGTTAGAAGTTGAGTAAAAAAAGCTCTCAGGGTATAATCTGTAAGCACTAAAAATACAGAACCGCAGAGAGCAATGAGTAAAGTATACTCCAGCAACCTAACTAAAGAACAGTGGGAACTAATAGAACCTTTAATTCCAGGAGCTAAAACTGGTGGTAGAAAACGAGAAGTAGATATTTGGTGCGTA
>NZ_JAQMSE010000251.1:0-36342 GCF_028330045.1 Aphanizomenon sp. CS-733/32 | reverse complement strand
TATTTTGTTCGTTTCGTCGCTGTAGCCTTCTTTGTTTTCGCTACGCTCAAATACAATTTGGGCTACGCAACTCAACTCACGCGCCATTCATCCCACGCTCCTAAGAGTGAGACGTGGGGCTTCTGTCGGTTAAGCTAAAAACGGAATTCATGATTTCTCGCTCCCACAAATTTTAGTTGAAATTCACTACCAAAATTGTAACAGAATTTAACAATTTATGTTCATTTGTAACTATTCTGCCAGCATTATTAATAACTGTGCCTCTGTCAATTGGCTAATTCCTAAATTCTGGGCTTTTTCTAGCTTAGAACCGGCATCTGCACCCACAACTAAAAAGTCTGTTTTTTTGCTAACTGAATCAGTAATTTTACCACCTGCTTTTTGAATTAAGGCTTTGGCTTCATCCCGTTTTAAGGTTGGTAATGTGCCGGTGACGACAAAGGTTTTCCCCGCAAAATTTTGATTAATTTTCTCTACTGCTTTGGTTTGGGTGCTGTTGGCTAATTGTAAGCCAATGGTCTGAATCCGGGAGATTAAGGTTTGATTGGCTGGGGTGCGAAACCATTGATAGACTGATTGGGCGATTTCTGCACCGATACCATAAACGCCTGCAATATCAGATTGTCTGGCGGCTGTTAACTCGGCGACGGTGGTAAACTTCTCTGTGAGTAATTGGGCGTTGACGCTGCCAACGTGACGGATGCCTAAACCATATAATACTCTAGACCAGGGTTGGGTTTTTGATTGTGCGATCGCCTTCACCAATTTTTCTGCCGATTTTTGTCCCATGCGTTCTAATGCAGATAATTTATCTGTTGTCAATTCATATAAATCAGCAATGGAATGCACTAAACCCTTGTCTACGAGTTGATACACCAACTTTTCTCCCACACCTTTAATATCTAAAGCGTCACGACTAACCCAATGTTCAATTTCACCTTTAAGAATCGCCGCACAGGAAGCATTTACGCATCTAGTAACAGCTTCGCCCGTTTCTCTCACCACCTGTTGACCACAGACGGGACAATGGGAAGGCATAATGAAAGGTTGAGTATCAGCGGGACGTAGTTCTTTGATGACCCGGACGACTTCGGGAATGATTTCGCCGGCTTTGCGAACAATCACAGTGTCGCCAATACGAATATCTAATTGCTCAATGCGATCGCTATTATGTAAGGTAGCACGAGAAACAGTTGTTCCCGCTAATTGTACTGGCAACATTTCCGCTAAAGGAGTTAATGCCCCAGTTCTACCAACGTTAACGGTAATTTTTACTACGCGGGTTGGAGCTTCTTCCGCCGGATATTTTAAGGCTATAGCCCAGCGGGGAAACTTCTGTGTAAACCCCAATTGTTCTTGGAGTCTAAACCTATTTAATTTAACGACAACACCATCCGTCATATAGGGAGAATTCAGCCGTTCTGTATCCCAATATTGGTAATATTCAGCAACTTCAGCGATAGAATGGCAGAGTTTATGATTGGTATCCACTCGAAAACCCATTTTTTGCAACAATTCCAAAGCCTCCCATTGAGTATTCGCAATACTAGAATCATCCAAGCCTGTAATATGCAGAGTATAAGCAAAGAAGTCTAACTGTCGTTGTGCTACAATCCGTGAATCCAATTGTCTGAGCGTACCCGCCACAGCATTGCGCGGATTAGCAAATAACTGTTCTCCAGCCTTTTGTCTCTTTTCATTAATTTCCTTAAATACCTGTAAAGGTAAGAATGCTTCTCCGCGGACTTCCACCTTAGCAATATTTTCTAACCCGTCAAAATTCAAACGGAGGGGAATTGAGCGAATAGTCCTGACATTTTGGGTAATATTCTCACCCATTACCCCATCTCCTCGCGTTGTCCCCCTGACTAAAAAGCCATTTTCGTAAGTCAAAGCTAAAGCTGCACCATCAATTTTTAACTCAGATACATATTCTACTTCTCCGTCATTATATTGAGTAGGTGAGTATCGCCGCCACCGCTGATCCCAACTTTGCAATTCTTCAATATTGAAGGCATTTTCCAGGCTATATAGGGGAATATTATGACGGACTGAAGTAAAATGGGTGGCAGGGCGATCGCCAACACGCTGAGTTGGACTATCAGGAGTAATTAATTCGGGATTTTGTGTTTCTAATTCTTGCAACTCTCGATACAGCCGATCATAAACCGTATCTTCCATAACTGGCGCATCTAAAACATAATAGGCATAACTAGCTTGTTGCAATAAGCGGCGTAACTCTCCTATACGTTTTACTTCCGGCTGATTTGACATCATCAGTTTCATAACAAAAAATAATAACAGTGGGAATTTAATTATAGGAATTCGGTTTGATTCTGTGAATTTACTTGTGTGGTCAGGGAACAGTCAACAGTCAACAGTCAACAGTCATCATGACTCAAACTTTCATAAACAAACCCCCCATTATTATCGCTCATCGTGGTGCAAGTGGCTACCGTCTTGAACATACTTTAGCTAGTTATGAATTAGCAATTGATTTAGGTGCTGATTATATTGAACCCGATTTAGTTATTACTAAAGATGGTGTTTTAATTGCCCGTCATGAAAATGAAATCTCTGAAACTACTGATATTGCTAATCATCCCGAATTTGCTCATTTAAAAACCACGAAAATTATTGATAGTGAAATTAAAACAGGTTGGTTTACAGAAGACTTGACCATAGCAGAAATCAAAACCTTAACAGCTAAAGAACGTATTCCCCAATTACGCCCGCAAAATCTAGTTTATGAAGGAATATTTCCTATTCCCACTTTTAGAGAAATCATTGATTTAGCCCAGCATAAAAGTCAAGCAATTGGCCGTAATATCGGCATTTATCCTGAAACAAAACATCCCAGTTATTTTCAATCAATTGGTTTACCATTAGAAGACACTTTATTATTCAGTTTACAGACAGTTAATTTACCCATATTTATTCAATCTTTTGAAGTTAGTAACCTCAAAGAATTATCTCGAAAAACAGATTTACCATTAGTCCAACTCATTAATGATAATGGTCAACCTTACGATTTTGTGATTAATCATAATCCCCGAAATTATGCAGATTTATTAAACCAAAAAGGGTTGAAAGAAATTGCTGAATACGCCCAAGCAATAGGTGTAAATAAAAACTTATTAATTCCCAGAGATAATCATGGTCAATTACTATCACCAACATCTTTAATTATAGATGCTCATGCAGCTAATTTACAAGTTCACGCTTGGACTTTTAGAAATGAGGATTTTTTCTTACCCTTAGACTGTCAAGGAAATCCTGAAAAGGAATATCAATCATTTTTTAAATTGGGTGTGGATGGCGTATTTAGTGATTATCCAGATAAAGCCTTAAAAGTCAAACTCTATGAATAATTTATTGCTATGTTTGATCTCAAATCGCTGTATTTTCTCGCGCGTAATCAGGCAAAACGAGAATATATGATACCATCTTCAATTGTGAAAGCTGCTAATCTGGCTAAATTTAGGGTTTAGCACTTCGCTATCGCACAATTATAATCTCATAATATGCTCTTAGTTTTATCCTAGATGCTATTTATCAGATATATTATTCATAATAGCTGTATGATTAGCTTAAATTATAGAAAATCAATAATACTTTTGATATTTATAACTTTTAGCAATTTGCCTTTATATTTCCTTAATAATTAGTTGAGAATCTTTTCTATTTATCAACGAGGTTGCTATACTTTCAGCGATTTGCTATAATTTCAGAGAATTTCATAATCGGGTTACTATTGTCAATTTTAAATTTTTCAGAAGATGTTAGTCTCAAACCCTTGATTGACAGTAGGTTCAGAAATCATTTTCCCAGGCTAATACAAAACTTTACAAAATTAATAGCTATTCCTTCAACAATTTTAGCCATGAATTTGCTCAGAAATGATCTAATTTGAGCGATCGCCAAAATTTCCTATTGACAAATTAACAAAAAAGTGATTTGCAACCTGTCAATGTTATTAATTTTAGTGATATTTAGGACTTACGCAGGAGTTACAGAATAATGAACCACAGAGAACACAGAGAAATGAGGGTTTGGGGAATATTCTGATTTATGATCTGCTGTTTCACAATGAATAACGAAATTCCATTGCTGCTGTGGGTTTTTATTAGTTTTATCTGCTAGAATTTCCGCATTGCGAACTGCTTGCAGCAGAGCTTGCCTGTTTTCGCCATCTTTCTTATTGTGCATTTGTCGGCTTTTTTGTACCACCTGTCAAACAAAGTATCCCTATCCCCAAAGTTGCTAAAGTCCAATTTTTCCAAATATTCAATAAAATCACATTCAAAGTTACTAGGAAGGTTTACAAAATGGTGTTTACTAAATTACAAACACCATAGTTTGTTTTTACGCAATCATTCAACACTACTCCAGAAAAATTTCGTTTGGAAACAACGAACAACGAACAACTGACAACTAAAAAATTTATGGTATTACAAGTAGAAAACAACGCTTACGAAGCGAAAACCCAAGAAATTGCTAAACAAGTTCTAGCTGCTACCCAGGAAAATCGCTCATTTTTATCAGCTTTACGAGACCAAATGCGCCTTGATGATAAATTACTCGATTGGGCTATGAGTAATCCAGGTTTACGGGTACAATTATTCCGGTTCATAGATACCTTGCCCGCTTTACATAGTAAATCAGAAATTGCCTCCCATTTGCAAGAATATTTGGGAAATGATTCCGTAGAACTACCCGCAGCTTTGAAAGGAATCTTAAACTTTGCTAACCCTGATTCTATGCCCGCACAGGTAGCCGCGACAACAGTGGGAACTGCGGTGGAAACTTTAGCACATAAATATATTTCCGGGGAAAATATCAAGCAAGTCATCAAAACCGTTGAGAGACTGCGAAAAGACAAAATGGCTTTCACCATTGACTTACTAGGTGAAGCTGTAATTACGGAAATAGAAGCGCAATCTTATTTAGAAAGATATCTAGAGTTGATGCAGCAGTTGGTGGAAGCATCCAAAAATTGGGGGAAAATTCCGGCTATTGATGAAGCTGACGGCGAAAATCTCCCCAAAGTCCAGGTTTCTGTCAAATTAACGGCGTTTTATTCCCAATTTGATCCTTTAGATGCCCAAGGTAGTGAAGCCCGAGTCAGCAATCATATTCGGACTTTGCTCCGTCGCGCTCAAGAATTAGATGCAGCAGTCCATTTTGATATGGAACAATACGCCTATAAAGATATCACATTGAATATTCTCAAAAAGCTATTACTAGAAGAGGAATTTCGTCAACGCACAGATATTGGGATGACAATACAAGCATATCTGCGGGATAGTGAACAAGACGCTAGAGATATTATTGCTTGGTTAAAACAACGGGGTTATCCTCTCACCATTCGTCTAGTTAAAGGTGCTTATTGGGACCAAGAAACCATCAAAGCTACTCAAAAACACTGGCCGCAACCAGTTTACAATGATAAAGTCGCCACCGATGCCAATTTTGAGGCGATAACTCAGCTATTGCTAGAAAATCATCAGTATGTCTATTCTGCCATAGGTAGTCATAATGTGCGATCGCAATCTCGCGCGATCGCTATAGCCGAAAGTCTCAATGTTCCCCGTCGTCGTTTTGAAATGCAAGTTCTGTACGGCATGGGTGATAAAATCGCCAAAGCCTTAGTAGATAAAGGTTATCGTGTGCGGGTTTATTGTCCCTACGGTGACTTATTACCAGGAATGGCTTATTTAATTCGCAGATTATTGGAAAATACGGCGAATAGTTCGTTTTTACGGCAAAATTTAGAAAATCGTCCGGTTGAGGAGTTGTTAGCAGCACCAATTATGTCTCACGCAGAGGCGCAGAGTCGCAGAGAGGAGGAAGGAGGTTTTGTTGGTGTTGCCGATACTGATTTTGCGGAGGAGGAGAGAAGGAAGAGGTCGAGTTTGGCTTTGGCAAATGTGCGTCAGCAGTTGGGGAAAACTTATTTACCTTTGCTAAATGGGGAATATGTGAATACTAGAACGTTTATTGATTCTCTTAATCCTTCTAATTTTACTCAGGTTGTTGGTAAGGTGGGTTTACTCAGTATTGAACAAGCTGAGGAAGCAATGAAGTTTGCTAAGGCGGCTTTTCCCGCTTGGAAGAAAACCCCAGTTAAGCAACGTGCAGATATTTTGCGTCAAGCTGGGAAGTTAATGGAGGAACGACGCGCCGAACTTTCCGCTTGGATAGTTTTGGAGGTGGGAAAACCTGTTAAGGAAGCTGACGCAGAGGTTTCGGAAGCCATTGATTTTTGTCTTTATTATGCTGCGGAAATGGAACGGTTGGATAAGGGTGTAATTTATGATGTGGTTGGGGAAACCAATCGTTATATTTACCAGCCAAAAGGTATCGCTGTTGTCATTTCTCCCTGGAATTTTCCTTTGGCTATTGCTTGCGGTATGACTGTTGCAGCCTTGGTTTCAGGAAATTGTACTTTACTCAAACCGGCAGAAACTTCTTCTGTGATTACTGCAAAGTTGACAGAAATACTCATAGAAGCGGGAATCCCTGAAGGTGTTTTTCAATACGTTCCCGGTAAGGGTTCTCAAGTCGGTGCTTATTTGGTCAATCATCCTGATACTCATGTTATCGCCTTTACTGGTTCTCAGGAAGTAGGTTGTAGAATTTACGCAGAAGCCGCAATTCTCAAACCCGGTCAAAAGCATCTCAAAAAGGTAATTGCCGAAATGGGTGGCAAGAATGGCATTATTGTAGATGAAAGTGCTGATTTAGATCAGGCTGTTGTCGGCGTTGTCCAATCTGCTTTTGGTTATAGTGGACAAAAATGTTCTGCTTGTTCACGGGTAATTGTGCTTGAACCTATTTATGATGCCTTTGTGGAAAGGTTGGTAGAAGCAACTAAGTCTTTAAATATTGGAGAAACTGAATTACCCAGTACCCAAGTTGGTCCGGTAATTGATGCTAATGCCCAAGCTCGCATTTTGGAGTATATTCAAAAAGGTAAACAAGAAGCAGAAGTTGCCCTAGAATTACCCGCACCCAGTCAAGGTTATTTTATCGGACCTGTGATTTTTTCGGAAGTACCCGCTAATGGAGTCATCGCCCAACAGGAAATATTTGGACCTGTCTTAGCAGTAATCCGGGTGAAAGATTTTCAAGAAGCAATAGAAGTTGCCAACGGTACAAACTACGCTTTAACTGGTGGTCTTTATTCTCGCACACCTTCCCACATTGAACAAGCGCAAGGGGAATTTGAAGTTGGGAATTTATACATTAACCGAAATATTACTGGAGCGATCGTTTCCCGTCAACCTTTCGGCGGTTTCAAACTTTCTGGAGTCGGTTCCAAAGCAGGCGGACCAGATTACCTACTGCAATTCCTAGAACCACGCAATATCACAGAAAACATCCAACGTCAAGGTTTTGCCCCAATTGAAGGTGCAGAATAACTATATCCTACACAGATCCCCAACTTCTTCAAGAAGTCGGGGATATAAAATAATAATATCAAAAAAAATTATCCCTAACTCAAAACACCGGCAGAAAAACCATCTTTATGAACCTTTCGTTATCAGTCCTGATAGAATCTGCAAAAGCGGGAAAACTCATCAGTTTCCCTACAGATACAGTTCCTGCATTAGCCACCATACCAGTACAAGCAGAATTAATTTATGCTGCGAAACAACGCAGTTTTGATAAACCTTTAATTTTAATGGCTGCCAAAGCTGAAGATTTATGGGATTATGTTCAAGGTAGCCAAAGAGAATATCAAACCTGGCAAAAAATTGTTAATCAATATTGGCCAGGTGCATTAACTTTAGTTTTACCAGCTAGTGACAAAATTCCCACTGTCATGAATCCTCTTGAACCGACCACTATTGGAATTCGCGTCCCCAATCATCCAGTTGCTCAAATTATTTTGGCACAAACCGGTCCAATGGCGACAACTAGCGCTAATTTATCAGGACAACCAGCTTTAGAAACCAAAGCAGCTATAGAAGCTCAATTTCCAGAGGTTTTAACATTAGAATCAACGGAATACCAAGGTTTGGGAATACCTTCCACTGTTGCTAAATGGACAGGGAAAAATTGGCAGATTTTACGACAAGGTAGTATTAAATTAGATAATTATGAATTTTAGTAACTGGCTATATTTAGGCGCGGGAATAGGATTAGGAATAGGTTTTTGTAGATTATTCCTTCAGCCTAGCAAATTTGCATCCATTCCCGTTACAAATGCTCCACAACAGCAAGAAAACCTACTTTTGGCAGAATTAGAGCAAACCCAATTAGCCTACTATCAGGCGCGGGAGATGAGCCGATTTCAAGGGGGTTTTTTAGCTAGGATTGGTCATGAATTGCGATCGCCTTTAGGGAGTATAATGGGTTTACATCAACTGATTTTGGCAGATTTGTGTGAAAATCCCCAAGAAGAGCGAGAATTTGTCCAACAAGCTTACGAAAAATCTCTGAAATTATTAAAAATAATTGATGAAATTCTCAATGTTTCCAAAATTGAATCTGGTAGAAATAAATTAGATATTCAGGCTTTACAATTAAGTGAATTTCTCCAGGAAGTTTATGAACTAACTTATTTACTAGCCGTTAACCGCAATTATCCTTTTATTTTATCACCGTCAGATCCAGAAATTCAGATTTTGACAGATTACCATTGGCTCAAACAAGTATTAATCAATTTGATAGATACAACAGTTGCTAACATGGAAGAAGGGAATATATATCTTTCTAGCAATTTACAATCTCCAGGTAATTTTGCCAATATTTGGTTAGACGTACCCACTGATACAGTAATCACAAATGAATCTCTGCATTTGATGAAATCAGAACCTCAAACAACTCAGGAAAATATAGATTTGTCACCAGGAATGAAACTTTCACTCAATCAACGTCTGGTAGAATTGATGGGAGGAAAATTAGAAATTTTGCCTTTTCCCACCAACCAGGAATCAACATCGCAGTTAACTAGGCTGCAAATATCCATGCCTATAGAGACTCTTGCAAACAAATCTCTTCACTGACAAAAGCCTCAAAATCAGATTGATGATCTAAAACCATTGTCGTGGTGTTATTGACTCGAAAACCAATCTTTTCATAAAATTCCCGTTGGTGCGTTGTCATTAAGTATACACGCTCCACCTTCTGCATTCGGGGATGACTTAAAACCGTTTCCACCAACTTGCTACCCAAACCGTTACCTTGATAATCTGGATGAATGACAACATCCCAAATTGTAGCGCGATAGATGCCATCAGAGGTGGCTCTAGCGAAACCAATTAATAATTCCCTATCCCAGATAGAAATAACAGGTTCACTGTTAGCAAGAGCTATACCCCAATCCTTAATACTACGTCCTTTTGCCCAAAAAGCAGCCAGATTAAACAGTTCTTGGAGTTGGAAAATATCAATATCCGCAAGGCTTTGGCTAAATTGAATCTGAGAATATTTCATCTATAGACACCATAATTATCGGAGTATCTTCGCTTCTGTTATGGCATATTTTCCTAGAAATTACTAAACTTGTATATGTATATGCAACATTTTAATTATAGCAAGTGCCAAATTATTTGATTTAAGCCCTGGCGAATAGAATTCACGGCTACACAAACGAAGTCCGCCTGCGCGGACTAAGAAAAAATCAAGGATTTGAAACCCACGCAGGTGGGTTTTGTCTGTGTAGACGCGGTTTCTAACCGCCTGTTTAACTATTCTCAATCACCAAACACACCAGCAAAAAAGTCCAAAGTCTCCTTCAATGCTTTGATGAAAACATCAATTTCCTCACGGGTATTGTAAAAAGATAAACTTGCCCGTGCAGTTCCTGATAAACTCAAATAACGGTGTAATGGTTGAGTACAATGGTGTCCAGAACGAATTGCAATACCTTCTTGATCTAACAAAGTTGCTAAATCATTAGGGTGGACACCCTCTGCCGTAAAAGCTGCTAATGCGGCTCTCCCTTCCCCTTGAGCATTAGGTTTTGGTCCGTAGATTCTAATTTGGGGTATTTGCGCTAATTGCGCGAATAAATAGGCAGTTAATTCGGCTTCATAGGCATGGATTTTATCCATACCAATATTAGTAAGATAATCTATAGCGGCACCAAGGGCGATCGCTTCCCCAATAGCCGGAGTACCCGCCTCAAATTTATGGGGTAATTCTGCGTAGGTAGAATGGTCTAAAAATACCTCTGCAATCATCTCACCACCACCGAAAAATGGCGGCATTGCTTCTAGTAATTCCAGCTTACCATATAAAAAGCCAATACCAGTGGGAGCGCACATTTTATGTCCAGAAGCCACCAACCAATCACAGTCAAGTGATTGAACATCAATGGGAGTATGGGGGACACTTTGACAAGCATCAAGTAAGAACTTCGCACCGTATCTGTGAGCAATTTCGGCGATTTCTTTAACTGGATTTATGCAACCCAAAGTATTAGAAATATGCACGATAGACACCAGTTTTGTTTTGTCAGAAATCAAGTTTTTAAACTGTTCCAAATCAAAAGTTTCTTCCGGTGTTAATTCGACAAACTTCAAAACCGCACCCGTTTTTTGAGCCACAAATTGCCAAGGAACAATATTACTATGGTGTTCCATAACCGAGAGAATAATTTCATCTCCTGGCTGTAAATTGTTCATTCCCCAACTGTAAGCGACTAGGTTTATAGCCTCAGTTGCATTGCGAGTGTAAACAATTTCTTGGCGGGATTTGGCATTAATGAATTTAGCAATTTTATCACGCGCACCCTCATAAGCATCAGTAGCCTTGCCGCTGAGAAAATGTGCGCCACGATGGACATTAGAATTATATTGTTCGTAATAATCACGCCAAGCATTTAATACAGCTAAAGGCTTCTGAGAAGTAGCCGCATTATCGAGATAAACCAGGGGTTTACCGTGAACTTCCTGATGTAGAATCGGGAAGTCAGCGCGAACTTTATCAGCGAGAGATTTGGTAGAAGTGATGACCATTTTTAATAAAGATTTTAGGGGAATTTTAATTACACCAGGCGAATATAATTCGCGGCTACACAGGCGAAACCCATCTTCATGGGTTTAATTTATTAATTTGTCTTGAGTCCGCGAAGGCGGACTTTGTTTGTATAGCCGCGATTTCTAATCGCCTTTTCAATCGCCTACTTATTCGTGAGACTGGTAACAGTTTTCAACAAACTCTCACGCAAAGCAGCAACAGGAATAAAGTTAATAATTTCCATTGCGAAACCATTAACTAACAACTTGCGAGCATTATTTTCATCAATACCACGACTTTGCAAGTAGAATATTTGATCATCTTCTAATTGACTAACAGTAGCACCGTGAGCGCATTTAACATTATCAGCAGTGATTTCTAACTGCGGTTTGGTGTCAATTCTCGACTTCGATGATAACAGCAAATTGCGGTTTAATTGAGATGCGTTAGTTAACTGCGCCGGTTTAGGAACAAAAATCTTACCATTGAAGACACCATGAGCGCGATCGCCTATAATGCACTTATGTAACTGTTTGCTCACACCATGTGGATGATTCAAAGATAAAGCACTGTGAGTATCAGCCAATTGATTATCAGCAATCACAGTTAAACCATTCAGCGTCGTTTCCGTTTGTTCACCAGTTTGCAAAATCTCCAAATTGTGACGAGATATTCTCCCCCCAACCGTCACCGCATTACAACTATAACGACTATATCGTGCCTGAGTAACAGCAGTTTTCCCCACATGAAAAGCCGCTGCACCTTCCCGAACAACCCTATTGTGACTCACCTGAGCATTTTCATTTACCCAGATTTCCGTTACCCCATTAGTAAAATACACTTCCTTCTCTGTGTTCTCCGTGTCTCTGTGGTTCGTATATTCCTCAATCAAACCCAGCTGAGAATTACTTTCAGCGACGACTAAAACACGAGGTTGGGAAATAGTCGCAGACTCACCAGCAACAGAAACAAAAAGTAAATGAATGGGAGTTTCCACCACCACATTTTTACCAACCCATACCACAGCAACATCATTTAAAGCCGCAGTATTTAAAGCCGTAAAAACTTCCCTTGTTCCCTCAGATTGTGCTAAATATTGCTGTACAACCTCATCAGATAAAACATTCAAATTACCAACTTTCAACCCAGCAAGTAAATCTTCAGTATGAGATAAATCAGGTGAGTAAACACCATTAACAAATACTAATCGCTGAGAAACTTCAGATAAAATATCAGATTCTAAAGATATTTCCTGAAACATCCCCAACTTAAAATCTACCTGTTTTAAAGGTGATAAATCAGTAAATCGCCATTCTTCATCGCGGGTATTGGGAATAACAGAATGACGAACCCATTTAACAGCACCATCACGAAGTTGCTGCAAACAATCATCTTTTTCCGATACAGTTACCTGATTTAACAAACCAGTTAAAAAACCATCTCTATCTAATAAATTTGGTTGGAGGGGTAATTCATGAATTACCTCTACATTGATAGAACTAGACATTATACACCCACTCCTAAAGCTTCTTCCAACACCCAATCATAACCGCGAGATTCCAACTCAAGCGCCAACTCCTTACCACCACTTCTAATAATTTGTCCTCGCGCCATCACATGAACAAAATCAGGAACAATATAATCAAGAAGACGCTGATAATGAGTAATCATAATTGTCGCATTTTCAGCATTAGTTAACTGATTAACCCCATTAGCGACAATTTTCAGAGCATCAATATCCAAACCAGAATCAGTTTCATCCAAAATCGCTAACTTTGGTTCTAAAATCGCCATTTGCAGAATTTCATTCCGCTTCTTTTCCCCACCAGAAAAACCCTCATTCACACTGCGATTTAGAAAAGAAGAATTCATCTTCACAACATCCAACTTTTCCTCAACCAAATCATCAAAATCGAAAGCATCAACCTCTTCCAAACCTTGAGCCTTTCTCCGAGAATTATAAGCCACCCGCAGAAAATCCAAATTACTCACACCAGGAATTTCCAGAGGATATTGAAAAGCTAAAA
Source organism: Aphanizomenon sp. CS-733/32 (assembly GCF_028330045.1). NCBI lineage: Bacteria > Bacillati > Cyanobacteriota > Cyanophyceae > Nostocales > Aphanizomenonaceae > Aphanizomenon > Aphanizomenon sp. CS-733/32. Next base: position 23,344 of record NZ_JAQMSE010000251.1, on the reverse strand, counting down.
ACACACCATTTCTAGCTCTTTCCGCTGCTTCCATTTCCAAAAGATTTGCACCTTGGAAAATCACCTCACCACCAGTCACCGTATAAGCTGGATGTCCCGCTAACACCTTAGAAAACGTACTCTTCCCAGAACCATTTGGACCCATAATCGCGTGAACTTCCCCAGCGCGAACCTGCAAATTCAACCCCTTCAAAATCGGAGTTCCATCAACATCAGCCGTCAAATCCTTAACCGACAAAATCAAACCACTATTCTCAATAATCATGTTCTTTCTCTTTATTCTCTTTCTCTGCGTACTCTGTGCCTCTGTGGTTCGTTTTCTTAACCCACACTACCCTCTAATTTCAGACTCAACAACTTATCAGCCTCAACAGCAAACTCCATAGGAAGCTGATTAAAAACATCCTTACAGAAACCGCTAATCATCATTGAAATAGCATCTTCCGAAGAAATACCACGTTGAGCAAAAAAGAACAATTGATCTTCACCAATTTTAGAAGTAGAAGCCTCATGTTCGACCTTACCCGTACTATTCTGAACTTGAATATAAGGAAAAGTATTAGCTTGAGCATTATCCCCAATCAACATCGAATCACATTGAGAATAATTTCTCGCACCCTTAGCAGTAGGATTAATCTTCACCAAACCCCGGTAACTATTGCTAGATTTACCAGCAGAAATACCTTTAGAAATAATAGTACTGCGGGTATTTTTCCCCACGTGAATCATCTTACTTCCAGTATCAGCTTGCTGCTTATGATTTGTTAATGCAACCGAGTAAAATTCACCCACAGAATTATCACCAATCAAAACACAACTAGGATATTTCCAAGTAATAGCTGAACCGGTTTCTACTTGAGTCCAAGAAATCTTAGAATTGACACCTTGACACAAACCACGTTTAGTCACAAAGTTGTAAATTCCACCTGTACCATTTGCATCCCCAGCGTACCAGTTTTGCACAGTAGAATATTTAATTTCCGCATTATCTAAAGCTACCAATTCCACAACCGCAGCGTGTAATTGGTTGCTGTCGTACATTGGTGCTGTACAACCTTCTAAATAAGAAACATAACTTCCTTCTTCGGCAACAATTAAAGTCCGTTCAAATTGTCCAGTATCTCCAGTATTAATGCGGAAATAGGTAGACAATTCCATCGGACATTTTAAGCCCTTGGGAATATAGACGAAAGAGCCATCACTAAATACAGCCGCATTTAAAGCTGCGAAATAATTATCAGCAATGGGAACAACGCTACCCAAATATTTTTTAATCAGTTCTGGGTGTTCTTGTAAAGCTTCCGAAAAAGAACAGAAAATTACGCCATCTTTGGCAAGTTTTTCTTTATATGTAGTGGCGACAGAAACACTATCAAAAATCGCATCAACAGCAACATTACTTAATCGCTTTTGTTCATTTAAAGGAATACCTAATTTGGCAAAGGTTTCCAATAAAGTCGGATCAACCTCGTCTAAACTGTTGAGTTTGGCTTTCTTTTGTTTCGGTGCGGAATAATAAATAATATCCTGATAATTAATAGGCGGATATTGGACATGAGACCAAGTGGGTTCTGTCATTTTCAGCCATTGATGATACGCGCGGAGACGATATTCCAGCATAAATTCCGGCTCATTCTTTTTGGCGGAAATCAGGCGAACAACATCTTCGCTTAACCCACGAGGGATAGTATCGGCTTCAATATCGGTAACAAAGCCGTACTTATAAGGTTGGTTGACTAAAGTGGTGACGGAGGCGCTCATCGGTTCTCTTGTTTTCTCTTTAAAGGACGGGCGACGGGCTGCAAAAAGCTAATTCCCGGTTTCTGTTACCAATTCCTAACAGGACTGCTAGAATAGGTTTAACGACTAAAACAATTCAGATGTTGTTTAATCTGTTTTCATTGTACGATAGATTAACAACAACAATGTTGTTTAAGTTAAATTTTCACAAAAAAAGTTTTTTATTTTGGGACGTTTGCGAAGCGTCTAGTAGAGAAGATGGCGACTACCCAGCAGACCTCAACTAAGCAGGATATCCTAGAATATCTATTAAAACACTCACAAGCAACGGCTGTGGAGTTGGCGAACTTTCTCGATGTCAGTCCCCAAGCGATTCGCCGTCATTTAAAGGATTTAGAGACGGAGGAGCTAGTTATATATTCGGTATCAGCACGGCCGAGTATGGGCAGACCGCAGCACGTTTATCACTTGAGTCGGGGCGGAAGATCACATTTGCAAAAAAGTGCTAACCGCTTAAATGATGGTTATGGCGAGTTTGCGGTTTCTCTCTTGGACACCTTGGCGGAAACTGTGGGACGTGACCAAGTAAAGTCTATTTTACGGAAACAGTGGGAACGCAAAGCTCAAGAATATCATGAACGGGTGGGTAATGGTTCTTTGCGGGAACGGGTTGCAACTTTGATAGAATTGCGAAAGGCTGAAGGTTTTATGGCGGAGTTTCACGCTGTGGAATCAGATGCTAGTGGTGCGGAAAGATTTATTTTTGTGGAACATACCTGCGCCATTTCTGATGTTGCAGAATCTTTTCCCAGCGTTTGTGGTCATGAATTGGAAATGTTTGCGGCTATTCTCCCAGATTGTACTGTGGAACGGACTCACTGGTTAATTCATGGTGAACATCGTTGTGGTTATTTAGTACAAAAAAGTTAAGTGGGGTTAATTGTGTGCTTCTATCCCCACCCGGAAACCAATTTCCGGGCTAATAGCTAGTTTTTATTACCAATTATTCCTAAAGATGGTTGAATATACTTAATTTTTATTATAAATGCCTAAGAGGTTGTTTTAAAGGGCGGTTAGAAACCGCGTCTACACAGGCAAAACCCACCTGCGTGGGTTAAAATAAACCATTAACAATAACCCTGGTAGTGTAATCCGAATCATAATTAAGAGGTATTCCTTACCCCAAAAGCGATAAAATCACCGAAAATTGATTTTCATAAAATATATCTGCAAGTAAAACCGACGGATAACTATGTTAGAACAAGGCAATATCAGTATTCATACCGATAATATTTTCCCGATTATCAAGAAGTCTCTCTACTCAGATCATCAAATCTTCTTGCGGGAACTGGTATCCAACGCGGTAGACGCTATCCAAAAGTTAAACATGGTATCCCGTGCTGGGGAATACAATGGGGAAATTGGCGAACCAGAAATTACCATTAGCATTGATAAAGACAACAAAATCCTCTCCATTACTGATAATGGCATTGGCATGACCGCAGAGGAAGTAAAAAAATATATTAACCAAGTTGCTTTCTCCAGTGCTGAAGAATTTATTGACAAGTATGAAGGTAAGGCAGATCAACCGATTATCGGTCATTTCGGTTTGGGTTTCTACTCTTCGTTCATGGTAGCGAAGCAGGTAGAAATTGATACTCTGTCTTATCAGGAAGGCGCACAAGCTGTGCGTTGGACTTGTGATGGTTCACCTAAATTTATTTTAGATGAATCTTCCCGCACCACCCGCGGAACCACGATTATTCTCACCTTGGAAGGGGAAGAAGAGGAGTTTCTCGAACCAGCACGAATTAAGAATCTTGTCAAGACCTACTGCGATTTCATGCCAGTTCCCATTAAAATGGATGGGGAAGTTTTAAATAAACAAAAAGCTGCGTGGCGTGAATCTCCCAGTAGTCTCACCAAAGAAGATTATTTAGAGTTTTACCGCTACTTATATCCTTTCCAGGAAGAACCTTTGCTGTGGGTGCATTTGAATACAGATTATCCCTTTGTGATTAATGGGATTTTGTATTTCCCGAAAATGCGTCCTGATGTAGATGTTACCAAAGGACAAATTAAGTTATTCTGCAATCAGGTGTTTGTCAGTGATAACTGTGAGGAAATTATTCCCCAGTTTTTAATGCCCATGCGAGGGGTAATTGATAGCACTGATATACCTTTGAATGTATCACGAAGTGCATTACAAGGCGATCGCACCATCAAGAGAATTGGTGATTATATCGCCAAAAAAGTTGGCGATAGACTCAAAGAATTATACCGCGACAACCGTGAACAATACGTAACAGCCTGGAAAGACTTGGGAACATTCGTGAAATTTGGCGTTCTCAACGATGATAAATTCAAAAAACAAGTCGAAGATATCATCATCTTCCGCAGCACAGCCAAATTAGAAGCCCCTGTAGCCGACACCGCAGCCGTTGAAGTCCAATCTACCGATGGTGATGCGTGGCAAGATGTTACCCCAGCAAACGCCACCAGCATCCCCTACACCACCCTGAAAGAATACTTAGAACGGAACAAAGAACGTCACGAAAATAAGGTATTCTACAGCACAGATGCAGCCAGTCAAGCCACTTATATTGAACTCCACAAAAATCAAGGCTTAGAAGTCCTCTATATGGACTCCTTCATTGATACCCACTTCATTAACTTCCTCGAACAAGAATATCGAGATGTCAAATTTACACGGGTAGACTCTGACCTCGATAATACCCTCCTCGATGAAAAAACCAGCGAAATTGTTGACCCCACCACCAACAAAACCAAAGGAGAAGTCATTAAAGAACTATTTGAGAAAGCCCTCAACAAGCCAAAACTCAACATCCGCACCGAGTCACTGAAATCAGATGACCCTCAAGGAACACCACCTGCAATGGTATTATTACCCGAATTTCTCCGCCGGATGCGCGAAATGAGTGCTATGATGCAGCAGCAAACCGTCGAATTCCCCGAAGAACATATTTTACTAGTAAATACTGCCCATCCGTTAATTCAAAACCTGGTTAATCTCAGTCAGGGTAGTATTATTCAGGGTGATGGTGAATCACCATCCAGCCAATTAGTAACCATGATGTGTCAGCACGTTTATGATCTGGCACTGATCTCGCAAAAAGGCTTTGATGCAGATGGGATGAAATCCTTTGTCGAACGTTCCAATGATGTACTTACCAAGCTAACAGAACAAGCCAGCAAATAAACAGCCAGATAACCGACTTCTCGCAGAAGTCGGTTATAACACTTGATTTTTTTAGAGATTTTCTTGATGGTTAATATAAGAACGAAGCACAGTATTAATCATTGATTGATAGCCTTTTCCCTGGTGCTTAAACCATTCCAAAACGTCACTATCTAAGCGAATGGAAATAGCTTTTTTAGTGATTGGTTTCACCATTCTAGCTGTTTCCCAAAAATGATCGTCTAATTCGGGAATATCAGAAGTATCAATAGCGGAATCTGGGATATTTTGGATTTCTTCAAGACGTTTCGGCGAGATATTCATAGTATTGTCTCCTTTCTTTAGGGGTGGCTTTTCGGGCTGAAATCAGACGAATTTTGCCGTTTCTTTGGGTATGGGCTACGGTGACAAGAATAATTCCTTGTATTGCACCAATAGTAATTTCTCTAATTTCTTCATCATAGTCAAATCGTTCATCAATTGACGTAAAAACGATTCCCTGAAAAATTTCTTGTGCTTCCTCAAAGCTAAGTCCATGTTTTTTCTGATTTTGTTGATTTTTATGTTCGTCCCATTCAAGTTCCATTAAACTTGTAGATACATTTTGTATATACAATATGGTAGCATTAGTGACGAATGGTAAAGATTAAGATTTTCTCAAAAGGTAGGTAATGCTTGCCATAATTCCCTAGATACTAGATAATTGTTCTTTTTCCCGAACTTGTTGAGATATAATGGGAAGGTTGTCTTAAAATAGAACTCTAGGAGATATTTATTATGTCCCGTCGTTGTGAACTAACTGGTAAAAAAGCCAATAACGCTTGTTCCGTTTCCCACTCCAACCGTCACACTAACCGTCTACAGCACGTTAATCTGCAAACAAAGCGGGTTTGGTGGCCTGCTGGTAACCGTTGGGTAAAATTGAAACTTTCCACCAAAGCTATCAAAACCTTAGAATTTAAAGGTTTAGACGCAATGGCAAAAGAAGCAGGAATCAACCTCAACCATTACTAAATAGTAGGGAACAGGTCAGAGGCAGGGGGCAGGGGGCAGGGGGCAGGGGGCAGCCCTTTGATATTGATTATTCTACTTTCTACTTGCTTCTGACTCCTGACTCCTTTCATTAAACACTATTTAATTTAATTATACCCTGATCGAAAACGCGATTATTAGTACCAATAGCCCTCACTTCCATTTTATCTGCATACACATCATAGGCAGCAAAACTCAAATCACTGGTTGAATATTCTGTCCATTGAGAACGACCAACTGGACGATTACCAGCACCGGCACCACAGATTAAATAGGTAGTTCCGTTGATAGGGCGAGTGCGTTCATAATTATGATCATGACCATTGATATAAAGTTGAACATTGTATTTTTTAAATAGGGGAGTAAAGGTTTTAATAAAACTGGCATTATTCCCATAATGACCAGATGAATAAATGGGATGATGACCAAAGACAACTTTCCAAGGTGCTTGACTCAAACTTAATTCTTTATCTAACCAAATTAATTGATTTTTCCAATCAGCATTACCATTAGTATCTAAGGCAAAAAACTGAACTTTATTTTGACTAAATGTGTAATAACGTCCCTGCATATTAAAACCAGGATATTTAACTTGGGGAACACCATTATCCGTGCGAATATCATGATTACCTAAACAAGCATGAAACTTGACACCATTTTTTAGTAAAGGTTGATAGGGACGTTCAAAAACTGCATTGATTTTCTCAATTTCCCCATTATTATAGATATTATCACCAGCTAAAACTACCAAATTATAAGGATTTTGCTGATGATAAAAATTCATAGCATTTGCTACAGCATATTGTCCTTTAGTCCCAGTTCCTGTATCAGCAACGGAGACAAAGCGCAATAATAAATCTTTTTTGACTGGTTTCGCTGCTGTTGCTGATTCTATGAGAGAATTTGAATTTGACAATTTCCCACCCAAAAGTCCAGATGTTATGGTGCTGATTCCACCTAAAAACAAAAATTGACGGCGATTAATATTCATATTTTATGAAAATGGCACAATAGATGATGATAGTCAAAATACGTTTTCTATATTCTTGATTCGCTAATTTGGGTAAAAGTTCCATGTCAGGAGACCAACGCAGAAAACCAAGAAGTGAAGCCGCACCTACACTCTATCAAAAAAATCAACCAATTTGGAAAACGGCAATTATCCAAGTTTTGCGGGGAACAATTGGTGTTTTAGAAACTACAGTAGTTAAACTGGAGACAGAAACACCCGCTGATACTCAGAAAAAAACTAATTTTTTATCGCGTTGGGATGGATTTTTAAGGACATTCCGCTTATTTTTACCATCAAATATATCTAACAATGTATCAGATACGGTGCTGACAGGGATTTTTGCAGTAATTTTTGTGGTGACAATAGGAATAACTACATTGATGTTTATTCCTAAATCTGTGGAAGTCGCAACTGTTCCCCTGGTAGAAGCGGTTATCCCACCAAAATCAGTTATAGAACCAGAACCACCTCCAACCCCAGTTATAGAACCGGAAGTCATACCAACCCCCACCCCAGTTGTTGAACCGGAAGTCATACCAACTCCGGTTATAGAAACTACCCCGACTCCAGTTGTTGAATTAACACCTGAACAAGCTTTACTAGCAGCAATTGAAAATCAGTTTTCGGATATTACCATTGCTGTTAAAAATATGAAGGATAAAAATATTATTTCTCAACTCATAAAACCTCTGCAAGCTAACTTTCGTATTAGTGATTTAACTGTGAAAATTAGTGATATTTGGTATAAGCTGGAAAAATCTCAACAGGACAAACTAGCAGCGGATATATTACAACGTTCTCAAGAACTTAATTTTGTCCATTTAGAACTTGTTGATTTTCAAGAGAAAATAATCGCCCGTAGTCCAGTTGTGGGTAATAAAATGATAATTTTTAAACGTTGAAACTTGATGGACAGTTATTTTGTTCATAAAGATTAATATCACAAAACATTTCATCTGGATTTCATATTCCCATGCAAAGCTATAATTATAGTTAAACACATAACTGGTTCCAAATATTTGCAACAGTTAGGTTTAATGACTTTTACTGTTAAATCTTCATATTTTCAAGGAAAAACAAGTTATGAACGGCAAAAATTTGATTTATGGTTTGATTGGGTTAGTAAGCAGTGGTGCTATGAGTGGATTATTAATCGTCAGTAACACACAAGCACAAAGTCCCAATTCTGAACACAATTCTCATCATTCATCTAAACAAGCTAATCCCCCAAACAAAGGAATGATGATGCAAACAGATCAGCATTTCATCGAAATGATGATTCCGCACCATCAGCAAGCAGTAGAAATGGCTGATATCGCATCAACTCGCGGACAACATCCAGAAATTAAGAACCTAGCAGTTGCTATCAAAAAAGACCAAACCCGCGAAATTGAACAAATGAGAACCTGGTATAAGACATGGTACGGTAAAGAAGTACCTATAATGACTATGACTGATCAAGAAATGATGGCAGGTCATGGGAATATGTGCCAACAGATGAATCCACCAGACACAATGAAAATGCCGATGAATGGTAAAATGCACTGCATGAGTATGGATTTAGAAACATTAAAAAATGCACCAGATTTTGATAAAGAATTTATTCGTCAAATGATTCCTCATCATCGTATGGCTATTAAAATGTCACAGATGATTGTTAAAAAAACTGCCAAACCAGAAATCCGTAATTTAGCTAGGTCTATCATTAAAACTCAAATGGCAGAAATTAAGCAAATGCAGCAATGGTATCAAAGTTGGTATAAGTCAAAGCCTGTATGAACCATTGTGGAAGCCGTATATTGCGCTTGATTTATAATCGTTACGGCTGGTTATATGCAGAATTTTAGCATTTCCAAATTCGAGAGACTGAAAAACGAACGTACCTTGATTTTTTCAGCCTCCCTAAAATTAGCTTAATTCCAATAAACCTTGATAACCTGTAACAATGCGATTACCATCTTTGAGAATGTGGACTTCAATTTGATCACTAGCCCAAGTAATTTTGTCTGCAAATTCTGGATTAAAGATATTGACTTTTTGATTACTAGAAGAAACGGGAGAATCAGGAGAATTAATTGCTAGAGATTTGACAAAAGGACCATCAATCAAAATATCTAATTCTGCCAATAATTCTTTTGCACCGGAAGGTGCAGAATTAGATTGTAATTGTTGAAGAGTGAAGCCAGTAAAAGACATAACATTTAAACCCGCTGCTTTTAACTTTTTGGCTAAAATTGTTAATGCAGGTGCTTGCCAAAATGGTTCACCACCGGAAAAAGTTACACCCGTATTCTGGGGATTTTTGAGAATACTTTCAGCGAGGGTATCAATAGCAACTAAATCATTAATCTCAAATGCCCAGGAGTCGGGATTAAAGCAACCAGAACACTCCCGGGTACAACCTTGTACCCAGACAACAGCCCGACAACCGGGTCCATTAACTTCTGATTGGTCAACATAACCCATAATGTTCAGATAACCGGGGGGAATGTCCGCGAGTCCTAGAGATGGGTTCATGGGCTTAGTTTCCATCTTTTCTCAACTCCTTTTCAACTTTTCCTATTACTTGCTAATATAGCGAGACTCTGAAAAAGTGTGGAGAAAGAAAATATAAGCTTTTTAAAGTTTGATTATTTTGTGCAGTTAACCTTTAGGTTTTTTTAAGCTTTTGCCCAGGAGGGGATGAATGAACGCGCAGCAGCGATCGCATGAAAGAATGCAAATATCCTGTGGCTGGCTTGACCATAATCCCGGCATTTTCGCAAAGAAGAAGAATCGCCCGAACAGTATTGCGTTCCAGGCTTTAATCAATGATTATATTGATCGTCAAAGGAACGATATATAACAATATCAACCTTCATGAATCAATTGCAGCAAAGCTTCCGTTGATATCTTACCACTCATATCCGTACCTTCCAATAAACTATCCGCCAAATCTCGCTTGTGGTGATGCAACTCCACAATCTTATCCTCAATAGTATCCTTAGCCACCAAGCGATAAATTGTTACTGGGCGTTGTTGGCCAATCCGATGGGCGCGGTCAGATGCTTGATCTTCCACAGCCGGATTCCACCAAGGGTCTGTATGGATAACGTAATCAGCAGCAGTTAGATTCAGTCCCGTACCCCCGGCTTTCAAACTAATGAGAAAAACATCCCCATCCCCCGCTTGAAAGGCATCCACGCTTCTTTTCCGTTCTGCCATTGGGGTACTACCATCTAAATATTGATATTTAATACTTTGTTTATCTAGATAATCGCGGATGATATGTAAATGGTCAACAAACTGACTAAACACCAAAGCCTTATGGCGATTTTCTAGCAATTCACCCAACACCTCACCAAAAAGCTGTAACTTAGAACTAGATAACTCAGTATCAGGCATCACCAAACTAGGATTACAGCAAGCGCGACGCAATTTCATAATTTCCGCTAACACTTGTAAATGTTTTTGTCCTGCATCTGCATTACTTTCACTCAGTTTAGATATAGCTTGACGACGCAACGCTTCATAAAATGCCTTTTCCTCTTTACTTAACTCGACATGAAGCAGAATTTCTGTCCGAGAAGGTAATTCCTCCAACACCTGATTTTTTGTGCGTCGCAACAAAAATGGTTGAATCAGTTTTTTCAGTTTATTACGTGCTTGTTTATCTTGATATCTCTCAATGGGATTTGCAAAGCGTTGATTAAAGCTTTCAAAAGAACCCAATAAACCAGGATTAATAAAGCGGAACAAATTCCACAACTCACCCAGATGATTTTCAATGGGAGTTCCTGTTGTCAACACTTTAAAATTAGCTTTCAAGTTCATAGCTGCTTGGGAACGTTTAGTAGCCATATTTTTAATTGATTGGGCTTCATCCAATACAATCGTTTGCCACTGCACTTGAGCAAGCATTTGAGCTACTTCTTCTTGTTGCAATAAACCATAACTACATACCAACATATCCAATGGTTGTAACCCATCTAATAATTTTTGACGGTTCGCACCTGAGAATTGCATAATATTAAGGGTGGGGGCGAATTTCTGCGCTTCACTCACCCAATTCATACAGACAGAAGTGGGGGCAATGATTAAAGTGGGTCCCTCATGGGCATTTCTGAGGATAACAGCTAAAGCTTGTACAGTCTTACCCAATCCCATTTGGTCAGCTAAACAAGCACCTACACCCCAATGTGCTAACCGTGCTAACCAACAAAAACCATCCATTTGATAGTCCCGTAATTCCGCTTGAAACGTAGACGGGAGTTCTGGTTGCAGGTCTTGCACCTCTTTGAGTTTCTGAATATGTTCCTGCCAATGTTTATCTGCTTTTAGTTTACCTACTTCATCGACAAAATCCTCTAACCCCAATGTGGCTAAGGGGTGAAAACGCATCCCTTTTCCATGTTTTTCGGAAAACATGCGTAATTCGTCGAGACGTTTGCGAAAAGCTTGGGTTAAAGCTAGAAATTGACCGTCACCTAAGGGGATAAATCGGCTGGGGGTTTTCTCTAGAAGTGCTAGGAGTTGCTGCATATCTAGCACCAGGTCGTCATTTAATTTCAATTCACCGGTGGCTGCAAACCAATCTTGTTGACGTTGAATTGATAAATTAAAGTCTTTCAAGTCTGCATTGTGACTAACCCGCAGTTTTTCGCCTTCCGGCCAAGCCATAACTACACTGTCTCCCAGTGTTTGCAATTCTAGCAGCAGTTCTAAACAGTCTTCTGCTTCTTCTATTGTCCATTCACCATCTTGTTCTTCAATTCGCGTTAAGGTGGGACAGGCTGCTATCGCTGCTTGGGCGAGTTGTTTTTCTTCTGCTAAATTGCGTTTAGTCTGCAGACGTTTACCTTCAATTTCGGCAATGACTGTTTCACCACCCGCACCAGGGCGGAAGTATGGTCCACCTTGGGTAAAAGGGCGGGATAACAGGGTGATTTTCAAGCCGGAATTGGCAGGTAAGAGGTGAATGTGGGGTAGTGTTTGGGCGGGGACTTCTTCCGCACCTTCTGCGCCTCCACCGATGTCAGAATGGACGGTAACGATACCAGAGACGGCATTAATGGCTGCTAAAACTTGCTTTTCGGCGATCGCAGGAACATTTAATTTGTTATCTTTACCAATAATCTCGGCAATGCGTCTGTGTTCAGCTTTAATTTCAATAACTTTGATGCGAGTTGGGGTTTCTTTGATATGCAGAATATTCTGTGATTCTGGTAATTTGGGCGAAAATTCCAAGGTGAGACGACCTTGTTTTTCTTTTTTCACCAGTAGTTCTGGTTCTCCTTTGACGATTTCTACCCGGATATTAGGCGTATCTTCCCAAAAAACTGTGGGGTGTCCAATTAATGCTAGGATGGCTTTTTCGTTAAACATATAGTCAACTTTGCCATAATAGCCCTCACTATATGCCTCAATACAACCACAGACCCGCATATCCTGGGGTGTGACGTAATCAAACTCAGCTAATCCACTGCTAAGACGTTTAAGGGCTATGGGACGACCTTTACTCCATTCTCCTTTGGCATTAACTTTTTGTTCTTTGGGCTGTAAACTACATTGAACGGAATGGAAGGTAATGAACCATGCTAACCGCAGTTCTGAGTCTGGTTTGCCAGGTTTTTGTGGTTGTTTCTGAAGATTTGCGAGGGCATTAAGACACATTTCCCAAGCTGCTTGGGGTTGGATTACATCTACTATGGTTTGGATGCCACTATCTTCTCTTAGTGCTGCTGCTTGTTGTTTATAGTTACTACTGGGTTTGAGTCGAGATAAGAGTTCCGCGCTTTCCATTGCTAACCAGTAATAACCGGATGCAAGCGATCGCCGATATAATGGTTCTAATAAATCAGGTAATCTTTTCTTAGCACTCTCAGCATCCATCCAGTAAAGGCACAGAGAACAAAACAATGTTTGTAAACTATTTTCTTCTTCCACCGAAGCAATATAGGCACTTACTACAAGTTCTTTTTGAGTAATATCACCTCGCTGGACTTGCAATACCATTTTCAGTCTGGCATAAATAAACGTGAGCCAATGATCTGATTCACGAGACATTAATGTGGCATACTCTTCTGCTTCTTTGAGGCGTTCTGCTGAACCATCTTTTAACAATGCTAGGATAAAAAATAAGCCGCCCATTGTATTAAAATATATTGAGCGTTTGCCTGTGGCTTTTTTTATAGCTTTGAGGGCATCTGTATAATATTTAATGGCTTGTTCATTTTCACCTCGAAGAAAATTCAACCAACCCCAATAAGTAGCTGTGTTATTTTGATATTCATCTGATATCCGTTCTAAACTATCCTGTGCTTCTTCGGTATCACCCCGTAACAAGAATTGTTCTGTCAAAACCAGATTTAGATAATCCGAAGCATATTTTTCAGATTCACAACATTCTTCGTCTAGCATCATAAACGCATCTTCGCAGTCAGACAATTTTAATGTTGAGTTGAAGAGGATGCTAGATATACCACGTTCATATAATTCTTGTGGTAATGTCTTAAACCAATTTTCGTCAAATGGGTTATTGCATATCTGCTCAAAAATATTTTTTATGACTATTTTTTCTGTATGATTACTGTAATTTTGGTAATCTTCAATTTGCTTATTAATAAAATTAAGGTCTTGGCGGTAAAGACCAATGCGGATTTCTCTGATACACTGACCCAGACTGCGGAACATCCGCGAATTCTTGTTCCAGTGATTACTTACAGGTAGTTTTTCCTCTACGGCTTTAACTAATATCTCGAATGTTCCCGTTTCTATTGCATGACGAGTAGCAATTTCTGTGAGTAACGGATTGCATTCAGGACCTAACTTGTTTTCCTTAACTAGTAAAAGTGCTATTACCAATTTTTCAATTTGGTAATTGAGGGTTGTAGTAGTCCAAGGTCTATTCTTTTCGTCTAAGGCAGCAGTTTGGGAAATACAACTGAGGAATGAACCTTTATCTATCGGTGCATAGATTATCGAAAACAATTGGATAATCTTTTGGATAGCAGGGGATAAATCGAAGTATTTTTTAGCGAGTTGTGTTCGTAGTTGGCTGGAATTAGCTTTAAAATCGGGCATGGTACTAATAATTGACACCGTTGTTAGGTATCTGGTGTAGATGTGCAAAAGCAGTTGAGCTTTTAACTGGAATATTACCTTTTAGATTATCAGATGAATTGCTACATTTTCTCAAAGTTTGGATCATTAAACATTTAATAACCTGAAATAGTGCGTTAAGTTTTGTTTTAGCGCAGCCATATCCGTAATCTACCAGGGACTTAACACATAAGTAGGTGGGCGTTAAAAATGAGTTTGCGTTGCTCTTCTTCACATAGAGACTTCCCAGAAATAAATTATCCCAAGAAACGAACCACAGAGGCACAGAGTACACAGAGAGAGAATATTTGCATCAGTTTTGGGACATTTTTTTATTTGGAAGTCTCATACCTTTAATTTTCTCTGTTAACCTACTTAAATTAACTTCCAAATGCTCGAAGCAGCGGAAGTTATTGATAATAACTTTTTGAATGTGCATGGATTTATTTTCCCTCCTTAATCTTTTTCTAAAATCGTCCCTTTTAGATTTGCTCCCTGAAAATTTGTGCCGCGAATATTTGCACCTTTTAAATTTGCTCCTGCTAAGTTCGCACCTTTTAAATTTGCCCAACTTAAATCAGCTTCCGTTAAATTTGCTTCACTCAAATTTGCTTTAGATAAAAATGCGTTTCCTAAATGAGATTTTGTTAAATTTGCTTTATGTAAATTAGCTTGATAAAGTTGAGCAGTCATTAATTCGGCTTCATATAAATTTGCTTCACTTAAATTAGCGGTAATTAGATTAACTGCAATTAAAGTTGCAAAACTTAAATTACTGCGAATAAGTTGTGATGCTGATAAATCGGCGTTTTTAAAATTAGTGTTTTGCAAATCTGTACCAATTAAATTAGCATCTGTAATCAGAGTATTTTCCAGATTTGCGCCACTGAAATTAGCACCAATAAAGTTGCCAAAACTTAAATTAGCCTGGGTTAAAATTGCCCCACTTAAATTAGCAATACTCAAGTTAGCTTGACTCAAGTTAGCTTCAATTAATTTGGCTTGATAAAAAATAGCATTACTGAGATTAGCACGACTAAAATTAGTTCGTACTAATAAAGCATGAGCTAAATTTACTTTATTCAAGTTTACTCCTTGGAGATTTGCTCCACGGAGGTTTTCTCCTAGGAGATTTGCACCGCTAAGATCAATTTCAATTTGGGAATTTTTGTTTCTCCATTCTATCCAAGTAACTGCCCCTGATCGTAATATATTGAGATGTTGTTGATTTGCCATTTTTTGCTCCTTTAGGACTTATGCAAGTTTCACATTTAATATTTCTTGTAGGGTGTGTCAGACTCGATTATGGGGTAAGAATAAACAGATTTTTAACATTTGACGCACCCTACTAATATGTTAGTTGCGTCAATCTTGTTCTTTATTCGTTACGCTTACCTTGGGAATTTTCCCTTCCAGGTGAGTTGTCAATTGCGGCTAAAGCGCCCGCTGCTCCTGCTAAAATATCTTGTTCTGAGCCACCTAAATAAAGTCTGCCAAAACTACCGACAGCTTGAACTTCGAGGATGTTGATTTGCGCTGCTTTTTCTGCTTCATTGGCTGCTAATGCTGCATAAGCGGCTGGTTCAACTTCCAATACATAGAGGGTTTGTCCTGCTAGTAGGAGTTGTCCTCGTCGGGTACGGTTAATAAGTTGGGTTTGGTAAGCGTCAATATTGCGGATAATTTGGCTAGAGACTACGCGAGGTTTAATACATTCCTCTTTTTTGACCCCCAGGAACGCCAAAATCGCATCTCCAGCGGCTCGTGTTTCCCCTTGAGAGCCAGAATGGACTTCTAATAGTCCATATAGCCGTTCTACTACTTGCACTCCAGGACGAACGGAAGCGGATTTCAGGGCTACGTCCGTAATCTTGTTGATTTCGATACCAGGGGAAATTTCAATCCATAGGGATGTATCCCCCGGTAATGGTAAGAAACCCTGGGCTACTGTTCCCATGTATGCGGCGTGTTGAGGTTGCAGATTGTCTAGAAATACGAAACTGCGTAGTTCTATGCCCAAAGTCTTAATTCTCCAGTCATGAGGGTAAACATTTTGGATTGAGATTGATTTAGATCCTCGATTTCGCAAAGAAGTCGGGGATCTGCAATATATGAGTTTACCGTTAAAGTGGACTGGTTTGCTAATTGGTGATGATTAATTCCTCTGCTGGAGGATGTTTGATTTATAAGTATTAATAGGAAATAAGTCAGCCTGAAAGTAAAAATATTTGGGATTAGATATTTTAGATGCACCAAAAGGGTTTTATTTTTCTGGGACTTTTATGAGATTACGGCATCTTTGATTTTTCGCTTTTTCAAGAAATTTGACATAAATGGCCGCTCAAAAAATAAGTAGAAACAGTAGGCGATAATCAGTGACATTACCGTACCCAGTAAATAACATCCGGCGGCAAACATATCTGGTGAGATTGGTAGGTAAAATAGGAAGTAACGCACAAAAACTAACACTGGTCCATGAGTGAGATAGAGACTATAGGAAAATGTTCCCAGAGCGATCGCTAAAGGATGTTGTAATATCTGTAGGATTAAAGATGGTTGTTTGTCTTCTATTATTGACTTGGTTAAGGAAATAAATAGGCAAGCAAATGCTAAACCGGCGAAAGTTTGATTAATCCATATATGCAGTCCTAGCCGTCGCCATTCAGTGATGACAGCAAGACAGGTAAAAATAATAGCTAACCAACTCCAAGGTAAGGAATTTCTGAGGGCTACTAACTGGGGTTTTCGCGAAAATCCAATATCTGCCGCTGCCATTCCTAAACAGAATATACATAAAAACCAAGGATTGGCTGATTCAAGTAATCCATTCAACAAATATAGAGGAGTTAACCCAATTAAAAAGGTAATAATCACAACCCCAAATAATCCCAACTGTCGCCATATAGGTAACAATAATAATGGAAATAAAAAGTATATCTGCCATTCTGTAGCCACAGTCCACATGGGTGGGTTAATAGTTAGATATGAGTTGCTGTCAAGATTATGAACTAGGAGTAGTTTAAGCAAGACATCCATCCAAGAAAATCTGGGAGAAAATGCTCCTAGTCCTGCTTCTGGATTCCATTGAAAATCGGTAATTTTTTCTAAACCCAAGATAATTGCTGTTAATAGCAAACAGATCAACAGTGTTATGTAGTATGGTGGTAAAATTCGCCGCGATCGCTTCTTAATATAATTCATGAAACTTCCTGATAACTGACCATTTTCGGAACGCGCTACGGGCAGCATCAAAACATAACCAGAAAGAACAATGAAAATTACAACACTAAATGCACCATATTTCATGGTTTCTGCAAATAATGACCACAGGATAGGCAATTTTCCCCCAATTGATGGTTCAATATGTACGAGGACAACATATAGAGATGCTAATCCCCTTAATCCATCTAAATAAGGCAGATGAAGTCTCTTTTCGACGGATTTTTCGATCACTTGAATCATGCAACTAATCTCCTATACTATTTTTGTGCCGATGTTTCTTCTCTATTTGCATTTTGGAGTTGCAAATTATCAAGAAGAAATATGATATAAACTTTTTTAAGCATTTGCGAAACTCACAACAAGTTTAGGAATTATACAAAAGTCACTAAATATTGAATGAAATAGAAGCTAGATAACACTAATAAAAGAGAGTTAAACGGGCGGTTAGAAACCGCGTCTACACAGGCAAAACCCAGATGGTGCGTGAGTTTAAATTCCTTGATTTTATTAGTCCGCGCAGGCGGACTTTGTTTGTGTAGCCGTGAATTCTATTCGCCAGGGCTTTTTAGGTTTTTCGTAATTTTTTAAAAATCCATATTTAAACCATGTTGAGTATAAATATAGGTTATTTAATTGGGTTCTACCGTTCCCCTGATCATAGTATGCAAATAAAATTTACGTATGCACTCTTTGTATAAAACGCTTTTATTGTGACATCAATAATGTCCTTTTCATATCCTAAAAGAAAGTTACAAAATAAATATCAAGTAATAATAAAGTTTAAACATAAATTATAAAGATTTAGTTTCTGATCTGTTCCCTTCTTTTGTAAAAACTGTATCTGTGATGACAACTTTAATTTTCCGAAATATATTTTTCATTACAGCTTTAAAAAAAAATAATAGCGACAATGGGGGGCAGAAGAAATGATTGTTTATTTATTTGCTCTTGTGAAATAATGGTAGCTATCTCAGAGAACGTTCAGAACCGATTAACTATACAAACTGTAGAAATTGCCCCTAACACTACTGCGATTCGTTCTCTTGACTGGGATCGGGATCGTTTTGATATTGAATTTGGTTTACAAAATGGTACAACCTATAATTCATATTTGATTAGAGGTGAACAAACAGTTTTAATTGATACTTCTCACCAGAAGTTTCGTGAACTATATTTAGAGACTCTCAAGGGTTTAGTTAATCCTAAAACGATTGATTATATAATTGTTAGCCATACTGAACCTGATCATAGTGGCTTAGTAGAAGATATTTTACAGTTAGCACCTAGAGCGACTGTTTTAGCTTCTAAAGTGGCTTTGCAATTTTTAGAAGGTTTGGTACATGAACCTTTTTCTAAGCGAATTGTCAAAAGTGGCGATCGCATCAAAATTGGTCAAGATCATGAAATAGAATTTGTCAGTGCGCCGAATTTACACTGGCCAGATACTATTTTTAGCTTTGATCGCCAAACCCAAGTTCTCTACACTTGTGATGCGTTCGGAATGCACTTCTGTGATGATCGCACTTTCGATGAAGATTTAGAAGCAATTGAAGCTGATTTTCGCTTTTATTATGATTGTTTAATGGGTCCAAATGCTCGTTCTTTGCTGAATGCAATGAAGAGAATGGGTGAACTTGGGGAAATCAAAATTATTGCCAATGGACACGGACCATTATTACATCATAACCTGGATATTCTCAGAGAATATTATCACAATTGGAGTCAAAAACAAGCAAAAACAGAAACTACTGTGGGTTTGTTTTATGTCTCTGGTTATGGACATAGCGATCGCATAGCACACGCAATTGGTGATGGGTTGCAAAAAGCTGGTGTTGGTGTAGAAGTATTGGATTTAAACACCGCAGAAATTCAAGAAATTCAAGAATTAGCCGGTCGAGCATCTGGTTTAATTGTCGGGATGCCTTCTACTAGTGCAATTAAAGCACAAGCCGCAATTAGTTCTTTATTAGCAGTTGCTAAAAATAAGCAAGTTGTGGGTTTATTTGAGTCCTATGGTGGCGATGATGAACCCATTGATACTCTCAGACGCAAATTTATTGATTTAGGTATTAAGGAAGCTTTTCCCGCTATTCGGATTAAAGAAACTCCCACAGATTCCACCTATAAACAATTTACAGAAGCCGGCAATGGTTTGGGACAATTGTTAGTACGGGAACGCAATATTAAACAAATCAAATCTCTCGACGTGAATATGGAAAAAGCGTTGGGAAGAATTAGTAATGGTTTGTATATTGTCACTGCCAAAAAAGGTGATGTTAGCGGTGCAATGATCGCTTCTTGGGTGACACAAGCCAGTTTACAGCCTTTGGGTTTCACCATTGCTGTAGCTAAAGATCGCGCTTTAGATAATTTATTGCACGTAGGCGATCGCTTTGTTCTTAATGTTCTGGAAGAAGGCAACTATCAAGACCTGAAAAAGCATTTTCTCAAACGTTTAAGTCCCGGTGCTGATAGATTTGCGGACGTAAAAACCCAAACTGCTAAAAACGGTTCACCCATTCTTACCGACGCACTCGCATATATGGAATGTGAAGTTGTTAATAGTATGGAATGTAGTGATCACTGGATTTTATACTGCACAGTTGAAGATGGCAAAGTTTCCAAACCTGATGGAATTACCGCAGTTCGTCATCGCAAAGTCGGAAATTACTATTAATTAGCCATTTGTCAGTGGTCAGTGGTCATTGGATAATTTTCTTTCTCCTGACTTCTGACTCCTGACTCCTCTTATTTACCCATCTTTCATAATAACTATGACACTTCCAGATTCATTTTCTAATGCAGTTGCATCAGCTAAAAATTGGGTTTCTCAAATTTTTTCGACCCAACAAGTATCCATGAGCGATTCCCGACCCAGGGACGTACAAATACTACCAATTGCTACTAATACAAAAGTCATGCGATCGCGTAGTAAGTCCCGGTTGCGGTTTGAAATTGAATATGCTCTAGAACGGGGAACTACTTCTAATAGCTATTTAATAGAAGCCGATAGAACTGCATTAACAGACGCTCCCGCCGAAGGATTTACAGAAATTTATCTGGAAGCATTACAGAAAACTATTAATGTGCAAAAGTTGGATTATGTAATTTTGGGACATTTTAACCCCAATCGTATTCCTACTTTAAAAGCAATTTTAGCGATCGCACCCCAAATTACCTTTGTTTGTTCTCTTCCCGCTGCGAATAATTTACGTGCTGCTTTCACCGACCAAGATATCAAAGTTCTCGTCATGCGGGGAAAAGAAACCCTAGATTTAGGTAAAGGTCATGTCTTGAAATTCTTACCTACTCCCAGTCCCCGCTGGCCAGAAGCACTTTGTACTTATGACCAACAAACCCAAATTCTTTTTACAGATAAGCTATTTGGCGCTCATATCTGTGGAGAAGAAGTATTTGATGATCATTGGGAAACTTTCAAAGAAGACCAACGTTATTACTTTAATTGCCTGATGGCTCCTCATGCAACCCATGTGGAGTCAGCTTTGGAGAAAATCTCCGATTTACAGGTAAGAATGTATGCTGTCGGTCATGGACCATTGGTACGCACCAGTTTAATCGAACTAACCAAATCCTACGGTGAATGGAGTCGCGCTCAAAAAGATCGAGAAATATCCGTAGCACTTCTTTACGCTTCCGCTTATGGTAACACTGCCACCTTAGCACAAGCAATGGCGTTAGGATTAACCAAAGGTGGCGTTGCGGTGAAATCTGTCAACTGTGAATTTGCTTCCGCTGACGAAATCCGCACCAGCTTAGAACAAGCAGATGGTTTTATCATTGGTACTCCCACCATAGGTGGACACGCACCTACGCCTATTCACACCGCTTTGGGTATCGTCCTTTCCACAGGAGACAACACCAAACC
Organism: Aphanizomenon sp. CS-733/32; assembly: GCF_028330045.1. Taxonomy (NCBI): domain Bacteria; kingdom Bacillati; phylum Cyanobacteriota; class Cyanophyceae; order Nostocales; family Aphanizomenonaceae; genus Aphanizomenon; species Aphanizomenon sp. CS-733/32. Next base: position 2,173 of record NZ_JAQMSE010000251.1, on the reverse strand, counting down.
AGCGGGAGTATTTGGTTCTTACGGTTGGAGTGGTGAAGCTTTAGACTTGGTAGAATGCAAACTCCGAGACGCTGGCTATCGTTTCGGTTTTGATACCTTGAAAGTCAAATTTAAACCAGATGAAGTCACTCTCAAATATTGCGAAGAAGTCGGTACAGACTTTGCTCAAAGTTTGCGAAAAGCCAAGAAAGTGCGCGTTCCCCAACAAGCTGCAACCCCCACAGAACAAGCTGTAGGTAGGATTATTGGTTCTGTCTGTGTCATCGCCGCCAAACAAGGAGAATTTTCGACAGGGATGATGGGAGCTTGGGTATCTCAAGCTACTTTTAATCCACCGGGAATTACTGTAGCGATCGCCAAAGAGCGAGCCGTCGAATCACTATTATATCCTGGCGGTAAATTTGTCCTCAATATTCTCCCTGAAGGTATTCACCTGGAATACATGAAACATTTCCGCAAAAGTTTTAAACCTGGAGAAGACAGATTTGCTAACTTCCCCACAGCGGAAGCCGATAATGGTTGTACCATTTTAACAGAAGCCTGTGCATATCTAGAATGTCTAGTGCAGCAGCGTTTAGAATGCGGTGATCATTGGGTAATATACGCAACCGTAGACAATGGTAAATTACTCAAACCAGATGCTATGACTGCTATTAACCACCGAAAAACAGGTTCATATTATTAAAGAATATACCGTTTCACTTTAATATTGTAAAACCTGTAGGGGCGGGGTTTCCCCGCCCTTAATTGGGGTTTCCCCGCCCTTAATTGGGGTTTCCCCGCCCTTAATTGGGGTTTCCCCGCCCTTAATTGGGGTTTCTAAAAATCTGTTGTAAGGTGTGTCAGACGGCATAAATACTGCAAATAACCAGATTGTTAATATCTGACGCACCCTACTAATGTGCCAGTTGCGTAAGTCCTGACTCCCTTGGGAAATTATTTCTTCTTAGAACGATTTTTCTTTCGAGACTCTTTCTGCATTTTTTTCTTTTTATTAGCTTTAGCTTTATCTGTATTTGTTCTTGAGAAACCATCAACTCTTTCCAAAGCAATGGGGGAAACATAGTTTTTATTTGATGAATTAAAGTTTTCTAATAGCGACGAACTATCCCTTTTACTATCTGTATTAGCTCGAAAACAAGCCCAACATTCCATTTCTGATACAGTGTCATCAATCAAAGAATAACGTTGATTACTACGCAGTTTATCTAAAGCAGCTTCTACACCCATTTCAACCGCATCATGTACATTCTCTTGACTTATAAACCACCTATCAATTACATCCTGTTCATAAAGTTTGTCAATATGTTCCTTTAATTCAATAGGACAAATATCCGTACTATTAATTACTAAATGAGTCCAAACAAACGAATCATCAGGTTCATTCGCAAATTTAGTTGTAAAAAGTTCTTCATAATATTGAATAACCTGATCTCTAGGAAGCATTCCTTGAACAACGAGAACGACTAAAGATTGTAGAGCCGCATTTCTAACATATTCATTAGCTTCTTGATTTTCTATTAGTTGCTTAATTGGCTCAATATTTCCATGACAAACACAAGCCAGAATTCTTGCTAAGTCTTCCGTGACTACATCTCCAGTGAAATCTAGTGTGATATCCCCCGGAATTGAAAAAAAGTCAATAATTAGCGGATAAGCTTTAGCTTCTCTAAATTGTGCTAATAAATATAAAGCATAAAGATGCAAGATATATTCTTCTTCCTCAAGTAATTCCTCCAGATTGTTTTTGCATTCTTCCAAGGTTGCTAACAACAAAGGAGTAATAGCTTCCTGTTCTGCAATAGCTCTTTCCACAGCTAGACGAGGAAATACTCCAGTATTGTTTTCTAGTTCCGATAAAATTTTTTCTAACTGCATATCAAATATTGGGTTGACTAAAAAAAGGCCGTGCTTATGCCTCCGCGAGAAGCATAAAGTACGTATTATACCATTTTTGCTTGATTTATTATAAATAAAGCAATGTAGCTATAGTTACCCGTTCAAAACAAAAAAACACGGAATAACATATTGTTATAGGACTTACGCATTGACAGAATCAACCAAATATGGGGTATGGGTTTCGGGCATTTTAACGTGATTTTTTTGATGATTTTTGAGCGCTCGCTATTGAGCAGAAGTTAATCACCAAAAGCCTGAAACGAGGGATTTTCGT
>NZ_JAQMSE010000250.1:0-2748 GCF_028330045.1 Aphanizomenon sp. CS-733/32 | reverse complement strand
AGAAGGGTATTGAGAAAGGTATTGAGAAGGTTGCCAAAGCATTGAAAGAGCAAAATATAGCTATAGAAATTATTGCACAATCAACTGGTTTATCACAGGAAGCTATTAAAAGAATTTGAGCGAATAATACCAATTGATAGACTTTGCGATCGCATTACCGACTTTAACCCCACGGAAGGCGATCATCCATATTTCAGGATTGTCAACTGGGACATAGAGCGATCGCACCACATCGCTTCATCTACGAAAATGCAGAATTGGCATAGTAAATAAACCCCAAGCCAAACCCGTAATCAAACCAAAAGGTGTAACAATATAATTATTAAAATCCCATAAACTTAAAATCTGTGCTGCTAATTCCCAGGGATAAGCCATCATGAAAACACTAGCAAAAGCCGCACCAGTCCAACCATATTGACTTAACCAAAAAACGCCTTTGCCATTAGTTACCGCATACAAAATTCGGGTTATCAATAAACCTGAAACCGTTCCATAACAGCGCATACAAACTGCCATAATAAAAGGTGGTGCTAACTCCAAACCCATAGTAGGCTGCGGACACACATGATTACCCATAAAGTAAATAATATCCGCAATACCGGGAAGCAAAAACACGCCAGACGCAGCCAGAAAAGGTGCAATAGCAGGACCAAAAACCATACCAGCTAATAGGAAATCAGCAAAAAAACTCACCCAGCTAACTTGTTTAAACTGTAAATCCCCGGATAGAATAGCCCGTTGCATTTTTCTCTGTGTCCTCCGTGTTTCGTTTTCTTCAACACCCGAAATGATTATAAATCATCATCTAGATTTATGCCCACTACTCGTAAACCGATAGCCTAATTCAATATCTTTCACACAGGGACAACGATAAGTTTTATCAAAGCCCCCATAGATAAGAAGATATCACGGCGAATCGCACCACAAGCCCCCCAAAGAGTGAAAGTGTCCTCTTTAGCCCTGAGAGTGTCAATAGCTCCGAGATTATCATCATCAGAACCTATCAAAGCTGCCAGATTTACATCCTCTTCAAAGGGCAAACGTGGAACGATTAGCTAGAATGATCAAACAACAGGCAGAACAGGCACAGTTTATAGTTGTGAGTTTGCGCCGTCCGATGATATAATCAGCACAGCGCACAATTGGCGTAACTCAAGCCAGAAGTGCTTATACCCAAGTTTTGGGTATTAAGTTGCAATCATCTAATGAGGACAGAGGCAAGAAAGGTAATAAAATGGCTCTTGAGTACATAATATATAATTTGCAAAATCTGAACCAATAAATCTCATAAAGCTTGCTGTGTCAAAGAAATAAGCCATACTTTTGAATATTATGGCAAAATTTTTTCTCTTTGCCCTGTTCCCAGTTAAGAGTTCCCTATTAGCGACTGGTAATTTAGCATAACAAGTACCGAAGAGCCATGAAAATTCATCTTACCAATGACAACTGACAACTGACAAATTTCTGTTAAAAATAGACATATACATAAACCAGATTCGAGATTGCCTACGGCACGCTAAGCGAACAGGACGACCTATAGAATGACCTCAGAACAAGTAATTAGACGTTCCGATATATTAAACACTCAGGTAATCACCCGCGACAACGGTAAGCGGTTAGGTATCGTGAGTCAGATTTGGGTTGATGTTGATCAAAGAGAGGTTGTGGCGCTTAGTCTGCGAGACAGCCTCATCTCTATTTCTAGTTTGCCTCGCAATATGTATCTCAACACCATCAACCAAATCGGTGATGTTGTCTTAGTTGATAACGAGGATGTCATTGAAGATGTAGAAGTGGAGATTCTCAGTAACCTGATGAACTGGGAAGTAATCACAGAAACAGGTGAAGTTTTAGGGAAAGTGAGAGGCTTTAAATTTAATAGCGAAACGGGTAAAATATACTCTATCGTCATTGCCTCCTTGGGTTTACCCCAAATTCCTGACCAGTTTTTGAGTACCTACGAACTATCTATTGATGAAGTAGTTAGCACCGGGCCTAGTCGGTTAATTGTATTTGAAGGTGCTGAAGAAAGAGTAAACCAATTAACAGTGGGCGTTTTAGAACGGTTGGGAATTGGTAAAGCCCCTTGGGAAAGAGACGCAGAAGAAGAATTTGGCTATAGCGCCCCTCGGACAGTTGCACCCAGTAATCAATTACCTAGTGGTGTTCCTCTCCAACCACCCCGTCCCAAAGTCCGCATTCCTGAACCCATAGCCCAAGAAGAGGAATGGACAGAAGACTATGTAGAAGAAGAAAGACCTCAGCGTCAAGTCATGAAAGCCCGTTCTTACGAGTCAATTCAGTATGAAGAAGACGAAGAAGATAACTGGAGTGATGCGACGGTAAGGGATAGTTATCAGGAAGCCCCTAGATACGAAGCCAAACCTGCCAAAAAGACCTACACTGACCAGTATGATGACTATGATGATGATCTAGAAGGTGATGCGTGGGATGATGCACCAAAGCCTGTAAATATTCCCAAGAAGGTCAAGGAACGACAAGTGGAATACGAAGAAGAAGGCGGATATTAAGTTTTGTAAACCCCCTCTACTACAAGTAGAGGGGTTATTTTTTTTGCCTTTTTCCACTTTTTCAGCAATCCCTAGATAGGGGCTGCTGAATAAACCTAGAACTGAGATATATCAAGAGTTTGAAGGTAAAGAAGGTGAAAGAAGTGCAAGGAATAAGGGTTGAAATTAGCAAAAACCTATCACTTTACCAGATTTAATACTATTCTTATCTTCTTCT
>NZ_JAQMSE010000249.1:0-28689 GCF_028330045.1 Aphanizomenon sp. CS-733/32 | reverse complement strand
CCTCTTGCCTCTTGCCTCTTGCCTCTTGCCTCTTGCCTCTTGCCTAACTACTCATTTAACCAAGGTGTAGAATGAGGTTGCCAAGCAACTAATTCCTCATCCTTAAACCACAGGGCGATTTCATTTTGTGCCGTTTGAGGGGCATCAGAACCGTGGATCAAGTTGCGACCAATATTAATACCAAAATCGCCACGAATTGTTCCTGGTTCTGAGCTTAAGGGGTTTGTTGCACCAATAATTTTTCTGGCAGAAGCAATTACACCATCACCTTCCCAAACCATCGCTACAACAGGTCCAGAAGTGATAAATTCTACCAAAGTAGGGAAAAAGGGTCTTTCCCGGTGAACACCATAATGCTGTTCAGCTAATTCCCGGCTGACTTGTTGAAACTTTAAGCCAACGAGGGTAAAGCCTTTTGTTTCAAAGCGACGGATAATTTCACCCACCAACCCGCGCTGGACTCCATCAGGTTTGATTGCTAAAAAAGTGCGTTCCAAATCTGTCTCCAAAAACATAATCTAATTTTGATGGGTTAATTATCAGTTGTCTTGATGTCTTTTGTCTAGTAGTCTTGCGAATTTTCCCGAAAAATTTGCACAGATCAGGTAATTAGGAAAACATAGTCTTCTTTTCTTTCTAGTCAAGACTATTCTGATCTCCTGATAATTCTGCCTTCTGACTCCTGACTCCTAGACCTAATTACTAATCCTTAATCAGAAATTATTTCTAGTTGTATATCCGTTACCAAACTATTTTGTTAAATTGTTATTTCGTGGGCGCAATACAGAGGTCAGGAAGAAATGGGTGTCGAGTCAACCGCTGATGAGATTGTGAAAGTGCCATCTAATGGGCATAAAGGCGAATTGAAAAACAAAAAACAGAAACAACTGTTAGTACCTAGTACAATTACAGGAGATTTACCTGTGCCTTGGAAAATTGAGAACAGTGAAGACCTTTACCGCATTGAAGGTTGGGGACAGCCTTATTTTTCAATTAATGCGGCTGGTCATGTCACTGTTTCTCCCAAGGGGGAACGCGGTGGGTCATTAGATTTGTTTGAGTTGGTAAATGCTTTAAAGCAGCGTAATTTAGGTCTACCGATGTTAATCCGGTTTTCTGATATTTTGGAAGACCGAATTGAGCGGTTAAATGCTTGTTTTGCGAAGGCGATCGCTCGCTATAACTATCCTGGTGTATATCGGGGAGTATTTCCCGTTAAGTGTAATCAACAACGCCACCTAATCGAAGATCTAGTTCGGTTTGGTAAACCTCATCAATTTGGTTTAGAAGCAGGTTCTAAGCCAGAATTAATGATTGCTCTGGCTTTGTTGGATACACCAGGATCATTGTTAATTTGCAACGGCTACAAAGACCGGGAATACATCGAAACAGCGATGTTAGCCCAAAGACTAGGACAAACACCAGTTATCGTCCTCGAGCAAATTGAAGAGGTAGATTTAGCCATTGCGGCTAGTCGTCAATTAGGCATTAAGCCTATCTTAGGAGTAAGAGCGAAATTAAGCACCCAAGGAATGGGACGTTGGGGAACTTCCACAGGCGATCGCGCGAAATTTGGCTTGACAATTCCCGAAATTATGGAAGCGGTGGAAAAATTAGGTGCAGCTAACTTACTCAGTTCTTTGCAATTATTACACTTCCACATTGGTTCTCAAATCTCCGCGATCAATGTCATTAAAGATGCCATCCAAGAAGCCAGCCGCATTTATGTAGAATTGGCAATGTTAGGGGCAGATATGAAGTATTTAGACGTTGGTGGTGGCTTAGGTGTAGATTACGATGGCTCTCAAACCAATTTCTACACCTCGAAAAACTACAATATGCAAAACTATGCTAACGACATCGTAGCAGAGTTAAAAGACACCTGTGATGAAAAGCATATTCCCGTACCAACATTAGTTAGTGAAAGTGGTCGGGCGATTTCTTCCCACCAATCGGTTTTAATCTTTGATGTTCTCAGCACCAGTGATGTCCCCCTTGATCCTCCTTCTCCTCCCCAAGAAGGAGAATCCCCAATCATTAAATATCTCTGGGAAACCTACCAATCTATCAACAAAGAAAACTACCAAGAGTTCTATCACGATGCTGCTCAATTTAAAGAAGAAGCCATCAGTCGTTTCAACTTAGGAATTTTGCGCCTCAACGAACGCGCTAAAGCCGAGCGTCTTTACTGGGCTTGTTGTCAAAAAGTTTTAACTCTCATCCGTCAGGAAGAATACGTACCTGATGAGTTGGAAGACCTGGAAAAAATCATGGCTTCCATTTACTACATCAATCTTTCTGTGTTTCAATCAGCACCAGATTGTTGGGCGATAGATCAACTATTTCCCATTATGCCCATACATCGCCTTGATGAAGAACCAACCCGCAGAGGAATTTTAGCGGATTTAACCTGTGACAGTGATGGGAAAATAGACCGCTTTATAGATTTACGGGATGTCAAATCGGTTTTAGAACTGCACAAATTTGAGCAAGGAAAACCCTATTATCTAGGAATGTTCCTAAATGGAGCGTACCAGGAAATTATGGGGAATTTACATAACCTCTTTGGTGATACTAACGCTGTTCACATCAATTTAACTCCCAAAGGTTATCAAATTGAACACGTTGTCAAGGGCGATACCATGAGTGAAGTTTTAAGCTATGTCCAGTATGATTCTGAAGACATGATAGAAAACATTCGCCAACGTTGTGAACGAGCTTTAGAAGAGCAGCATATCACTATAGCAGAGTCACAACGACTACTACAAACTTACGAGCAAAGTTTACAACGGTATACTTACTTGAATAGTTAATGGTCAGGAGTCAGGAGTCAGGAGTCAGAAGAATGAAGAATTAAGAATGAAGCAATAGTTCCAATGACAACTGACAACTGACTAAATTGAATTTGTTCCCAATAATTCGGCGATCGCTTGGTGTTCTAAAGGCGTTTGTGAAGGTGGAGTTTGACGAGCATCAGTAATCAACCAATCCAAAGCTGCAGCTTGGACATCAATTGATGCTCCCGTCTTATCTACACAATAACGTCCAAACACCAGCTTATCTACCAAACGCACACCTGGAGCTAACCGCGACCATTCAAAAATCACACTGTTATCTACAGTCGCACCACTGCAAATCCAACAATTTGGACCAATCATCGCTGGACCAATAATTTTTGCCCCATCTTCAATTTTAGTCATTCCCCCAATATAAACAGGGCCAGTAATATCTACTTTGTCCCAATTTACAGATACATTTAACCCAGTAAAAATACCTGGCAAAACTTCATGTCCAGGGATTTGCACATTTTTAATTTCCCCTGATAAAACACCACGAATTGCTCGCCAATAATCGGGAACTTTACCAATATCTACCCATTCAAAATCCATAGGGATGGCATAAAAAGGGGCATTATCTGCCACCAGTTGGGGAAATAACTGGCCACCAATGTCATACTCCATGCCAGAGGGTATATACTTGAACACTTCCGGCTCAAAAATATAAATACCTGTATTAATATTCGTGCTAAGAGCTTCTTCAACAGTTGGTTTTTCTTGGAAAGCTTGAATACGATTATCGTCGTCCGTGACTACCACACCATAACTAGAAACTTCTTCCTTGGGAACTGATTTGGTGATAATAGTAGCGATCGCCCCTTTGGATTTATGCCACTTTACCGCCGCAGTTAAATCTAAATCAATTAAAGCATCACCACACAACACTACAAATGTATCGTCAAAAAATGGGGAAAAATCTTGAATCCGACGCATACCCCCAGCCGAACCAATAGCCTCACCGACGAGTTTACCGTCATCATCAATTTTACCTTCAAAAGAATAGGCAATCTGCACTCCAAACCGCTGACCATCTCGGAAATAACTTTCTATTTCCTCCGCCAAATGGCTGACATTGACCATAATTTCGTCAAAGCCATGTTGACGTAATAACTCCAGCAAAAATTCCATAACCGGCTTTTGCAGTATAGGAATCATCGGTTTGGGAATTGTATACGTAATGGGACGGATACGAGTACCTTTTCCCGCCGCAAGAATCATCGCTTTCATAAAATTTTATTTCCTTTGTCATTAGTCATTGGTCATTGGGAAGAAATATTCCCCCTGCTCCCTGCCCCCTGCCCCCTGCCTTTAAGTAAGTAGGCGGATTTGAATTTCTTGGTAAAATTCTTGTTGAAATAGTTCTACCTTAGATTGAGCCGATAGCAGTAATAACGCCCAAAAAACGCTAACTATGTCACCGTGTTCTGATTCATGATGAGAAGCTTTTTTCTCTAGTTGTTTTGTCTTTATCCACAAATCTATCAGTTGTTCTAAATTCCAGCATTGTTCCTCTAAATTTTGCCCTTTAGCAGCATAATTTAATACTTGCTCTAGTTCTAGTGCGACTTCCGTTAGATTTTCCTGGTGTGCTAACTCTAGGGCTTCCCTCATAGTTTGCACACTAGGTTGACGTTTCAGTCGCTTAGGTTTATCTACTGTTTCTACCAGCTTTAGTTGGCTGGCCATAATTTGTAACTGGTCTATTAACTCTTGTAAAGTTACCCGCCGTTTTGGGGGTGGCATAGCTGCCGGACGACGGCGTAAGTGTTGCTCCAGTTGCAAACGATGGGCTGGATATAACAATCTATCCTCAATTTCTAATAGTGTATCATCTACAACTTCTTCTGAGTTATTATATACTGCTGATAATTGCATTAATGTATTAGCTTTAAATAATACGAGCATTGATGCTGATAAAAAAGCCTGTCCAGATTGAGACAAGTCACTTTCATAGCCTCTGATAGTTCTTGCTTCTGGAGCCATCAATTCTAAGTAATGGTCAATCACCTCAATAACTCGCACGTCCCAAGGGTCAATTTCCCCTTTTTCAGCTTGCTCAATGAGGTGTGTAATTGTTTCTAATAGTTCGACTGCATCCATTTAGTTCAAAATTTAATATACCAGGAGTCAGGAGTTCGGAGTTCGGAGTCAGGAGTCAGGAGTCAGAAGTCAGAAGTATGGCTAACGCCACGCTGCGCTATCAGTAGTTCAGGAGTTCAGTAGTTCAGAAGAAAGAAGAAAAAAGAATTTTCTCAATGACAACTGATAACTGACCACTGACCAATTTATTTATCTTCTTCAAATTCTGAGCCGTAATTAGCCCGAAAACTAGAGACAAAATCACTGTGATCACTGCCTTTAATGGCATCGAAAGTGCCTTTGATAGTTCCCGCAATTGGTACAGCAACAAGTGTTCCTAATAATCCAGCAATTTCAAATCCCATTAAAATAGCGATAAAAATCCATAAAGGGTTAAGTCCAATAAAATTGCCCATCAATTTTGGTGCTAACAAATTGTCTTTAATTTGTTGCATGATAATTGCCATTGTAGCGACTGGAAAGGCTAACCACCAATTTTGGATTAATACCAACAATGTGACTAAACCAATGCCTAAAGTTGCACCAACAACGGGAATAAGCCCAGAAATACCGATAATAATAGCAAACAACAGGGCAAATGGAACTTTCAGAAATAAGAAAATCGGTGTCAGGGCTACGATCATAAATAGTCCTAGCAATAATTGGCTCAAAAAAAAGTTTTGGAAGTTTAACTGTAATGAGCGGCTAAAAGGAATACCAGTATTAGACGGGAGGATGTTAACTAAACCAAACCAAACCCGATCGCCATATATGAGCATATAAAAAGCGAGAACAATGACCAATACTACGTTCAGTATTCCTGATAACAGTGTGCCGGCAAATCCTACCGCCCCTGAAGCTATTTGCTGTACTAAATTCTGAATATTAGCATTTATTTGGTTTGTTACCAGCTTTAAATCTATAGATAATCGTCGCTGCTTTGCTAAACTTTCTAAGTGATCCAAATTAGCTTGACTAGTCGCTAACCAATCAGGAATCTTATTTAACAATTGAATGGTTTGGTCAATGACCATTGGTACGAGGGTAACACCCAAAACAATAAACAAAGTTAAGGTCAGCAGTAAAACAATAATTACTGCTTGAGTGCGGGTAATTCGCACTTTCTCAAGTAACTTCACCGGGTAATTCAATAGAAAAGCCAGAATTGCCGCAATGCTAAGAATAGTAATTGGATTTTGGAAAAAATGGAATAATACAGACAGTAGCCAGATATTGAGGGCGATAATTGGTCCACTGAGTCCATAAATTAACAGAGTTTGCAAAGAAGCAAAACGGCGCATCTGATTTAATGTATAAGCAAGGACTTCAGGTGTAAGAGAGGAATGATCACCTAGTGTGGCGGAAGCCATACTTTTGTCATTTCCATTTCCTATTGTCTAAACTATTTACTGATTTTGATCATAAATTTTAGCTGATCTAAATTTGAGGAAATAACAAAAATGGATACTAACATAGCTGATCTTCGCAAGGATTACACATTACAAGATTTGAATGAGAATCAAATTGATCCGAATCCATTTATACAATTTAAAACTTGGTTCAGTCAGTCCCTAGCAGCCCAGCTACCTGAACCTAATGCTATGACTTTGGCCACTTGTACATCCGATGGTCAGCCTTCAGCGAGAATGGTACTACTCAAAGATTTTGATGAACGGGGGTTTGTCTTATTTACTAATTACAATAGCCAAAAAGGACAGGAATTGACAGTAAACCCCCATGCTGCTTTGGTTTTTTGGTGGGCGGAGTTAGAACGCCAAGTCAGAATTGTGGGAACTGTGGAAAAAATTTCCGCCGCAGAATCTGATAGCTATTTTGAAATCCGTCCTGCATATAGTCGGTTGGGTGCTTGGGCTTCTAATCAAAGCGAAATAATTGCGAACAGAGAAATCTTAGAGTTACAGTTACAAGAATTTCAGCGCAAATATGAAAATCAGGAAGTTCCTCGTCCTCCCCATTGGGGTGGTTTTCGCGTGATTCCCCAAAAAATTGAGTTCTGGCAAGGAAGATCGAGTCGTTTGCATGACCGCCTGTTATATACTCGTGTAGATGATGGCGGCTGGAAAATCGAGCGGTTATCACCTTGATTTAATTTTTGATACCAGCATTCAGCTATAAGCAGTAATGGTGAAGATGTGTATGTCACTCGTAAAGGTGCAGTTCGCGCTCAAACTGAAGATTATGGCATTATTCCTGGTTCAATGGGAGCAAAATCTTTCATTGTCAAAGGTAAAGGAAATGCCCATAGTTTTTGCTCTTGTTCCCATGGTGCAGGGCGGTTAATGTCAAGAAGTAAAGCTAAAAATGTCTATACCCTTGATGATTTAATCGAGCAAACAAAAGGTGTAGAATGTCGTAAGGATACGGGAGTTTTAGATGAAATTCCTGCTGCTTATAAACCCATTGAACAGGTAATGGAAAACCAATCTGATTTGGTGGAAATTGTGGCCACTTTGAAACAAGTGCTTTGTGTTAAAGGTTAAATTGTCTGAATCTCTGACTTCTCATTTATCACATTTATTATCTTAGAAGTCAGGGATATTTTGTCTGAATCAGGATATCCAGGATTTAAGGATGAACAGGATATGGATTTTCTCGTTTAGTATTTGTTTGTAATTCAACTTGTGTTGTCCTACATTTTTAAATTTTTTAAGGGGTGTCAGGTATCATAAACCCATAGACCCCAATACTTTGTGGAAAATCACCTGGTTATAATTCTTAATAACTTTCTGTAAGCCTTATATGTTAGACTTTAAAAGTCTCTACGCGAGAGAAGAACCCCACAAGCTTCTACACCATTCCATAATATAACTGAATGTGGAAGATGGGCACTCGGTGATTCTCTAACTGACCATAAGGGAGCATCCTTAACCCATTCTCCCCGTTTTTTCCATCCCACCTCCTCACAGAAAGCTTCCCATATTCTATCATTATATTCTCTAGTTCCACCTAATCTTTGATAAATCCGCTTCTGTACAGAGAACCCAAAGCGGCTATTGCTGTATTTCACCCATAATTGGTCTATAGTCCGCAGGTCTTCACAAGGAAATTTATCAATCTCTTCTATACTCAACCAGTTATCATTTTCGCTTTCAGCTACTGCTAACATGACTCGTCGTGTTTCTGCATCCGCTTCTTTCCAGTTCTTTGCAAAGAGTAAATCTTGTAATTTAGTATAATCCTGTCCTACTGCTGACTTGAGTTCTACTCCACGCATTGGTAAAGCCAGAGGAATGGGGGGAAAGTCAAGAACATTAACTGATTTTATGGAGTTTTTAGCAAACTGGATTGCTTGATCATTAACAGCTTCTAACTGATGTTCTAACTGGGCTTTTCCTGTTCTCAAAACAGCCTCATTTACCTGAGCAAATTGCTGGGGATTTAAAAGAATATATTCTACATCAGCAATTTGTTTAGCAATCTGCTGAGAGCGCTCCCAAAGACCTTGCAATACCCGTGTTCGCTTTTGCAAAGTCATCATATCGATCGCTTGCATTGCCGTAGGAAAGGATAGCAAATCGTGATAGGGTTTGCAAAGTACCTGCAAAATACTCGCCGATTTTCTCACCGAATCTGGAAAATTGATTGCATATTCTAGAGCATCTGCGGGAGTTGTCACCAGCGCCCCAGCACCACCTGTGCGATAACAACGAGCTTCAATTTGCACATTGCTATATTTTGCTAGATTGGCAAATCTAGACTTTATTTCAGCTTTAGCATCAATAGAAGTAACACTGCTATAGGAAATTTGGGCGCTCAGTTCCGCATCAATTTTTTCCTTAGTTTCCCTATCACTAGAAATAATCTCAATGGTACTAACAAATTCACCACCTGTAATTATTCCAGAGATATATTCATAACCCGCCCGCCGATAAAATTCATCTATTCCATTTTGATTGATAAACTTAATTATTCTGTCACTCAGATCAACAATTTTCAGGTTTTTCTCAATGTCACGGACTTTGACATACAGCACGGAAAAGGTAGAATATTCGTTAGATTTTTGGTTAAAATCACTCACAGCTTTAGCTTTCAAAGAACCACTGCCCTGAAACCAGGAAGCGTTCAGATTTGCCTCAAAATCAGTTCCTAAGACGCTACTCAGTTCAGCGCTAGATGTGACTCGTTTGAATAACAAATCGGCTGTTTGTCCAGTCTGCCCACCAGCGGGAACTAAGTCTCCATAATCCACATAGGTATCGTATATCTCACCTGTGAGGGGATTGTAGCCCATAGCCACATCCATGCCGGCACAATAATCTCTGATGATAGGCATAAAATTTGTAACCTGTGTGGTGATCAAGGTGAAGTATTACCAGTGTTGATCATAGCTGCGTCCACAACCTGAATTCTGACAAGTGCTGGCATTACCTTCATATTTTTGACAATAACAGCCACTATAGGAGCAACTTCCATAACCGCAACGCAGTTCTTCCAGCAGCGTTTTCTGCAAAATACTTGGGAATACTACAGTCGGTTTGCTCTTAATTACGGATTTCTGTACTGGGACTTGTTTATTTTTTGTGATCACCATATTCCACAACCTTGTAAAATTACGTTTACTTGTAATTATACCCAGAATGAACGCATCCTTAAATTCTATCCGTAATGTTCAGGTGTGTAGGGGCGGGGTTTCCCCGCCCTAAGTTGGGTTTCCTCAATCATATTGCTTTATTTTCCAGGTAAATCTGCCACTTCCCCAGCGCTCACCATTGCCTGATACAATAAAGCACAAACATCGGCTCTAGTGGCAACTTTTTTAGAATTTAGCAATTTTTTATTGGGATAATTAATAATTACATTATTTTCTGTTAAAGCAGCGATAAAATTACGATGTTCACTTCTAATACTAGAAGCATCACTATAAACTGAAAGGATATTTTCCGTTGAACCTGTAAATTTATAATTCAATCCTTTGGCTAAAGTTATTAAAACATCTAGACGATTCAGCTTTTGTGTGGGGTTAAAGTTTTTGCTGTTGAGAATAGTAAAAAAGCCCATTTCGTAAGTTTCCCGAATAGCATTATAAGCCCAATATTGCTTAGGAACATCTTTAAAATTAATTGCTTCTCGAACTTTAGTTTTAATAAAAACTTTTTGTAAAAGGGCGGCTAATTCGGCACGAGTTACTGGTGCATTGGGACGAAAAGTACCATCAGGAAATCCACCAATTACTTCCATTGCGGCTAATTCGGAAATATATTCCCTCGCCCAATAGTTTTTGGAAATATCAGAAAATGAGACTTGAATACCTTTTGCTACACCTATTTGGCGATATTCACTTAATAATTTGCCAAGTTCAAAAGTGGAGTTGGCACTAATTGGAGTCAACTTGACTAAACTACCAGGATTAGCTATTAAGGCTTTTGCTAAGGTAGAATCAAAGGCATTTATAGATTTACCCACTACAGCAAAATCACCTTCGCTAAAGGAGGTAGGATAAGCGCCAGTGGTGGCAACTTTGGCAAATCCTGCGGCTTGATATTGAACAATATTAATCTTTTCCGAACTATTCAAGAAAGTAACTTTTTGGTTATTAACTTCCGTGAAATAATCGTAGGCATTGGTATTATCAACAATGCTATCATTATTGACATCAAAACCATAAAAGGTGCGAACTACTTTGTTTTCTGTGGGATTAGCTGATAGAATCAAGTTAACAGCAGTATTTTCCGGCAAACACACAAATTCACTGTAACCAATAAAGCGATTATTAGTGTCATATAAGCGGATAACAATGCGATCGCCTAATTTAAACCCTTTAACAAACTTAGCCTTTTGCTTAATTTTATATTTATAGTCACCTAAAAACCTTTCTTGCCGATATTTATTACCATATTTACTCTTAATAGAAATCCGGGCAATTACTTCTTTGATTGTCCCCCCAGGTTGCCATATATAAAGCGTAAAAGCTGATTTCTTTTCTGGTGAAAAACTCGTATTCACGGGAATATCAATTGCTTCACCTTCAGATTGACTTACTAAAAGTTGCCTTTGTGGAGAATCACCTAATTTTGATGCAACAGGGGAAGAAAGTCTTGATACTGCTAATGCAGAAAATATTGGCGATAATGCTACAACAGAAACGGCTGCAACAACCAGCTTACTCCAACTTAAATTAATGGGATTCATAGTATTTTATCTTGCACCTGGCCAATGGACTAATGTTCTCTAGCTCAAAAATTTCTGATGCTAGTGAACCATACTGGTAACACAGGGCATTTTATATTACTTTTGTCAAAGAAGCAAAAAAGAGACGATTACCCATTACCAGTTTCAATGTGAATAAGCTGTTACACACGGCAGAACTCACAAAAAAATGTAATTATTAACACAGTTTAATTTGATGAATTTTGCGTAGGTAGCGGTAGAAAAACAGCAGGTGAAAGATGAAAAAACTCTGCTAACTCTTGGATTTGACTGACAGTGAGTTGGCTTTTTTCTGTTAAGATATCTGACACCATAGATTCTGTCTTAAACACAGGAATCAAATCTTTTTGATGAAAGCCATATTCTTCCATAAGAGCTTTGAGTAATTCTATTCCATAAATATCAGGAACAGGTTCTTTTGTTTGCTCGTATTCGTAAACTAAAGTACCAAGTAAATCAAGATAGTCTTGCTCATCTGGTGTTAATGGAGTATGGTCTAACAGAGAATCAATTACATTTTGAGTAGCAAGCAGTTCCTCATCAGATTTGATAGGTCTAGGAGGGAAAGTTTGTAATAATTTAATGTAGCATTCAGCGATAGAAATAATCACTGCAATTTGTTTACCTGCTTGGCTAATTTCGATTTGTTCACTTTGTTGAACTTCCTGAATCATTTTATTGAAGTTGACGGGAATTTGTTCAATTGAATATTGCATAAGACATAAAAAATTATCTTGTACTTTATCCAAAATACCAAAAATCTCACGCCTAAACACAAAAACCCTCTCCGCGCCTCTGCGCCTCTGCGTGAGATAATATTCTAACTTACAACCACCGAGCCGCATCCTTAGCGTGGTAAGTCAAAATCAAATCAGCACCAGCCCGTTTAAAACCAGTCAAGGTTTCCATAACAACACGCTGCTCATCAATCCAACCATTTAAAGCCGCAGCCTTCACCATTGCATATTCACCGGAAACATTGTAAGCCGCCACAGGTAAATTACTAGCTTCCTTAACGCGCCAGATAATATCCATATATGCCAAAGCTGGTTTAACCATCAGCATATCAGCACCTTCAGCAATATCTAACTCAATTTCTTTCAGTGCTTCCCTAGCGTTACCTGGGTCCATTTGGTAAGTGCGTCTATCCCCGAATTGTGGTGTTGAGTCCGCTGCATCTCTAAAAGGACCATAATAAGCCGAAGCATATTTAGCAGCATAAGACATAATGGGGATATCTTCAAATCCGGCTTCATCCAAACCGGCGCGAATTGCTTGCACAAAACCATCCATCATCCCTGAAGGTGCGATAATATCTGCACCGGCTTGAGCTTGGGAAACTGCGGTTTTCTTTAATAATTCTAAAGTTGGGTCATTTAAAACCCGTCCAGTTAAATCACCAACTTGTAAATAACCACAATGTCCATGACTTGTATATTCACATAAACAAGTATCAGCCATGACAATTAAATCAGGAACGGCATTTTTAACTGCGGTTGCTGCTTTTTGAACAATGCCACAATCATGCCATGCTCCGGTAGCATCTATGTCTTTATCTGCCGGAATTCCAAATAAGATAATTGCCGGAATTCCTAAGTCATAAACCTCTTTAGCTTCTTCAACAATCTTATCTACTGAAAGTTGATAAACACCGGGCATAGATTTAACTTCCTTGGCAATACCTTCTCCTGGCACGGCAAACAATGGATAAATCAAATCGTTAGTAGTTAAAACGGTTTCACGAACCATACGGCGTAATTGGGTATGGCTACGCAGACGACGAGGGCGATGTATAGGAAACATAAATTTTGATCACTGATTTGACGGATTTAATGATTTCACGGAATGAAGGATTGTATTCGTAAATAAAGGAGTTTAAATTCCTTTTTAAACGCGAATAGTGTGCGGTAGGCAAACTGTTTTTTCACTGAATGAAACAAAAAAGAATGCAATGGACACAGAATAAAGCGTCACAAAAGCGGGTTTCTAGCTTGCTCTATTCAGACAAACTACAAGCAGTGCTTTAACTGTCTTTTGCCCTACTGTTGATGAAGCTGTGGGGCAATTTTATATTTTACAACTTGATAGACATTTGCTTATAACAAATTTGCAAAAAACAATCTTAAAAAATTATGCAATTAATTTTGGTAAGTTGTTTAATCAAAAGTCTATGATTAATTAAATTACCATATTTTCCCAGATTTGATCTAAAGAACGCGAAAAATAAACGGATAACGACAAGGTTGATCAGGATTACTAAAAACACCAATTAGCGCCCAAATTGTCAATCCCCAGTGCAGGATATAACCTAAACCTGCGAGTGGAAAGAGGATGAATAATGGTATAATCAACCAACCAATCAGAAAAAACAATGTTCCTAGAATTGTTCCATATAACCAAACGTTAAAATGGAAATTGATAGATTCTTTGGCATTGTCTTTGACGACAGGATCATCTGATACAAATAGTATGGCTATGGGTAGACCAATGGAGACAATGGTGGTGCTAAAAAAAATTGCTCCATGACACAATGCTGATAATAATTTACGTTTATCGCTGTCGTACATTGTTTGCTCCTATGCAATTCTAGTTAATTATTATATCAAACATCAGCGCTGCAAGCATCGCATACTCCCTCAACTGTCACTTCATACCGTTCTACTTTCAACCCCTGTCGTAGTTGACTCAGATCAATATTCGGGAAAGTATTCCAGTTGATGTCTTCAATAGCACCACAGCAGTTACAACGAAAATGATGATGGGGGGCAATGTTAGCATCATAACGGGAGACACCTTGTTCTAGTAGCACCTCTCGCACCAAACCCGCCTCACGCAGCGCCTGGAGTGCCGCATATACGGTGGCTTGAGAAGAAGTGGGTGCTTCTTGGTTCAAATCTCTCAGAATTTGATCAACTGTCGGGTGATCTTCTCTTGCTAAGAGGTTGGCATAAACGCCAAATCTCTGAGGTGTAACTCGCAACCCTCTATTTTTAAGGGTTTTGATAATATCATTAGCTTTTTGCTGCATAGAATTTACTTAGCTATATAAAGATATAAACTCCTATTATAACTTTTCCATTTTAGGAACTAAACTTTTTTATAAAATACATTATAAAATAAGTATTTATGACTATTGACTAATTCCTAAATCAGAATTATTCTGATTTACAAGATGAGCTACTAATGCCCTAAGCAAAAGCAGCAACACGAGTTAAGATCTTCCATCTAAAAAAGAGGTATTTATGACTGCTATTACTCACGTTCCAAATGTAGTATTCAAGACTCGTGTGCGGGATGAATCTATCGGTGGACCCAATCCTTACACTTGGAAAGATGTCACCACACAAGAAATTTTTGCTGGTAAGAAAGTAGTATTATTTGCTCTCCCTGGTGCTTTCACTCCTACCTGTTCTTCTACACATTTGCCTCGCTATGAAGAACTATTTGAGGAATTCAAAGCGCAAGGTGTTGATCAAATCATTTGTTTGTCAGTTAATGACGCATTTGTAATGTTCCAATGGGGTAAACAACAAGGCGCTAAAAATGTTTTCTTGTTACCAGATGGTAGCGGAGAATTTAGCCGCAAAATGGGAATGTTAGTTGATAAATCTAACATCGGTTTTGGTATGCGTTCTTGGCGTTATGCAATGGTTGTGAATAACGGCGAAATTGAAAAAATGTTCATTGAACCTGGTTTTGAAGATAACTGTGGTAGTGACCCCTTTGAAGTATCTGATGCTGATACCGTTCTTGCTTACCTCAAAGGTGTAGAACGTCCTGCTGCGATCGCACCCCGTTTAGCTTTTGTTGGTTAATTACTAAAGCTAGAAAAAAATTTCCACCTTTTGACAGAGGTTGATAGTTTTGAATTCATCTAAGGCAAGGGAAGTTACTTTTAGGAAACTTCCTTTGCTTTTTCGTTTTCATAGACAAAATACTCTTATTTTCGTCTAATAAATTAGTTTCAAATCATTTATTTTGTCAGATACTATTCCAAAATATAAGAGCAGGATAAATTTTTAGCCTGATTCCATGCAAATGGAGTATTCAAGGAGGTGTATTAATAGTGAAAATCACAATTTCTGAATTAGAACTGAGGATTTCAGAACCGATTCTGGATGAACTGACACCTTGGGAAATGAAGACTCTTAAAGGTGGTTACACGATGAGAAAAGACAGAAGAAATCCGCCAATAACCACTAATACAACTGATCTTGCATCACTATTAAAGGAACTAGACAGTAGTATGGAACAGTGGAAAACCAGTCTCAAGGATACAACAGATAGTTTGAGAACCAAGTTTGATTTTTAATATCTGTTGTGGGAAAATTCAATATGTTACTGATTTTCGTGTGTTTTCAGATTTAATAACCTGAAGATTCACGATTTTTTTATTTGGTAGTAAAACGGGCGGTTAGAATGTCATCAAACCCGGAACAAGAACCCCACCCCCAACCCCTCCCCGCAAGCGATGAGGGGAGCTAAGATTTACCTTATACGCTGTATTGAGGAAGGTGCGTCAGATAAAGGAAATCTGTTTTTTATTAAATTATCGGGTCTGACGCACCCTACAGGAGATAAAATCTATATTTCATATTTAGAAACCTTGGTCAATTTGTAAGCTTTATAAAAGACCGAATTTAGATATTTGTGTCTTTTTTACTAGGTTCGAAGCCTTGATTTTTCTATTTTTAATGAATAAAAATAGTTGTAACGGTTAAGGAAACACAAACTTAACTGATGCACGAATTTTATTTACAAAAGACAAGTTTTCTTGGAGGAAATTATGGCAAGTATTACTCTTTCTCAATTAAATGTAACTGGTTCTGAATTATTCCAAGACTCTGAAAGCTATCTAAATGATTTGAATGATGCAGCTTCTGTATCAATAAACGGTGGTGGTAGTGATTTCAGCGGTTTTAGTGCTTATGGTGACTTTGGTGTTAAATATCTAGAATACTTGGTTGATGGATATGCGATCGCTAGTATTAAGTATATCGCTAAATCCTTCAGCAATGATTCCCACTTTGGTGGCTACGGCTACTAATTACTTGGCTTTGTAGTTAGTTGACTACAAAGCCATATACAACCGTCCAGGGTGAAAAAGTAACAACAAATCTATGTTATTGACATCAGATTGGTTACTAATAATCCTGGATAGTTAATAAAATTGGATCTGATATTCAAACTGGTGGGGTACATAAATATTGCAGACATAAAAATTTAACTTTTGTAGAGTGAAGAAATGGCTAATGTGACAATTTCTGATCTACATAATGCTCATGGAAAAAAGTTCATTATTAATCTAGATGATATGGATTCTATATCTATCTTTGGTGGTGAATATAATGATGTTCACCAAATACTTAATTATGGTGTGAAGGCGTTGGAATTTTTCCTGGCTATCTATGCTATAGATACTATCTCATTATTAACAAGGACATTTAAAAAATAAGTAATTTGCCATTTATTAAGTCAATCATTTACCTAAATCTATAAATTCGCTAAACAATAGGGATTTATTGCACATATTATTATCATTTGAAATCATGCCATTTCTCATAAGTTCTAGTAATGTTTTCAACTACCTGATTGAAAACAAAATTTGTCAGCCAGAAGAGCAGTCATTAAGTAAAATAGAACTTAAATCTGCTAAAAACTTTAATTTATTAATTAGTTTATCAGATGGTCATCAACTCTTAGTAAAACAAGAGCGTTATGATCGAAATGGCAAAACTTTAGGTGAATTTATAGATGAGTGGAAAGTTCATGATTTTTGCCAAAAATTTCCAGAAACAAGTCATTTACGAGCATCTTTATCAGAAGTAATTCATTTTGATTTAGAAAACTCTATTATCGTTTTCAATTATCTCAATAACTATCAAGATTTGGCGGAATTTTACGCCAAAAATCAGGATTTTTCTCCTGAGATTGCTCAATCAGTTGGTACGACGATTGCAGCCATTCATAGCCTGACAATAAACAACCAAAGCTACCAAAATTTCTTGGGAAATTCTCTAAAATTTCAAAATATTACCAAAGGATTAGATAGAATTACACCACAAATATTTGGACAACTTCCCGCTGATGGTTTAAAGTTTTTTGCTCTCTATCAACGTTATGATAATTTAGGAAAAGCAATTGCACAATTAAATCAGGCTTTTACTCCCTGTTGTCTAACTCATAATGATCTCAAACTCAATAATATTCTTGTATCTTTGAACTGGGAAACAGAAATAGAAGATAAATTACCTGAAAATAAAAATATCATCCGACTAATTGATTGGGAAAGATGTAATTGGGGAGATCCTGCTAATGATTTAGGGACAATAATCGCTAGTTATCTACAAATTTGGTTGTATAGCATAGTCTCTAGTAAAACTATACCAATTGAGGAGTGTTTGCGTTTAGCTGCTATTCCCTTATCAATGATTCAACCTTCTTTATCTACATTAGTTACAGCTTATTTAACTACTTTTCCAGAAATTTTAGAACTGCGTCCAGATTTCTTACAATTAGTCATGCAATTTAGCGGTTTAGCTTTAATTAGAGCTATTCAAGCTAGACTTCAACATGAAAAAACTTTTGATAATTCAGGTATTTGTATTCTCCAAGTTGCTAAGAGTTTATTATGTCGTCCTCAAGCATCTATTCCGACAATTTTGGGAATGGAATTGTCAACAATAACTGCTAAAAATTTATCTCTTGTTTAGAGAAGGAAAGATTATATGCAAGTATTAGATTCTGTTTACAGTCAACTTTTTCAACTTCCAAAAGAATTACAAACTGCGCTAAAGAATATTGTTGATTATTTGGAAATTGAGTCATTTTATGCTATTAAGCATCCAACTTACAAATTATTAGAATTGCCAGAATCAGTAATCGCTCGGTTTAAGAATTTATCCTTAGATATTCAAACAAAACATTTGAGTATCCAATTGCGTAATTTTCTTTATAGTGCTTATTACAATGGTTCTTGGGATAACTCCCCTAGTGCTGATACTCAAATAAATAATCTTAGTAATAATAGCCTATTTGGTATGGATTTGGCGTTTTATGAAAGACTACATACAAGTAATACAGGTGGAGGTTATTGGAGTCATAATTGGTTGGTAGTTGAAGAAGAAGATGATTGTTTAGCAGTACAGAAAAATGGTTTAACTTTGCATATTGAGCGGGATTTATATTTATCAGAACTAGATAAATCGGCTCATGTTGGTAATTTAGTGGCGATTAAAATGCCTAAAAATCTAGTCCAAAATGGGTTTTATATGGCAGTATCTAATCTAGGGACTCAAGGTAATCAAGATATTGTCAGAATCTACTTTAATGTATCCCCAGAAGGAGCAGTATCAGTGATGGAGAATGTGACTAAGGAATTCAATAATATGCAAGTTCCTTTCTCTTTTAAAGCTCTATATAATCCTGATCAATATAGACGTTATGATTCAGCAGTGCTGTATTTCAATAAACATGAATATAAAACTATTTACCCGATTTTACAAAAGATATATTTAGAAAATCAAGATAGTTTCTCTCAACAAGTACCGTTATTTACCAAGCAATTAGCACCGGGGTTAGGTTGTGCTGAAGAACCAACCAATAAACTGGGAGATAAAGAAAGTTTTGGGACTAATCGTTGTCAAATAATTGCTAATGGTTTAATTGCTGCTTGGCAAGTTGGGAATAATCATCCTAACAGTCGAATAACAGCTATTTTAGAACAATTTGCATTGCACAAAATTAATTTACAATATCCTTATCTTAATCCCGATTCAAAAGATATTTATACTACTTTAGATGGATGATACTCACTCAGATCTCCGACTTCTTAAAGAAGTCGGGGATCTAACTCTTTTCAATTTTAACTAGCTTCACTAAACATTTCTATTGGGGAAGGATAAGAATTTATTTGATCATCTAATATGGCGACAATTTCTAATTGATTAATTTGCTCTTTTAACCAATTAGTAAATAAATCTCCGAGAATAGCTACGCGCATTTTTTCATTCAATTCGGGGGCAATAATTTCTTCAACTATAATGATATGGACTCCTTTGGGTGTAATCACTGGTTTAATAATTTCTGGGGGATTAGCCGCAAAAACTGCGGCAGCAATTTCTGGTCTAAAATCACTACGTTTGCGGATACCTTGATATCCTCCAGCGCGACGAATTTCGGGATTTTCGATATATTGACGAGCTACTTCTTGAAAACTAATTTCTCCTTCTTGGAGAGCATAAAATATTTCTAAAGCTAGGTCTTCATCATCTAATATTACTTCATAGGTAACTGCTCCGCTATAATCAAGTTGGTGAGCATAAAAGAATGGTTCAACTTTCTCGGCAAATAAATGATGAGCTAGTTTTGCTGACAGGAGATTGATGTTGGCGATTTCTTCAAAGTTATCTAAGGTAAGATAATGTTTTTGTAGCCATTCCCAGGTGTCTTCTGCTTTAATCAGGTTGTTAACTAATCGTAAACTATCTGCGGTTTGTTGTAATTCTGCTATTTCGATGGTAATGCCTTCCTTTCGGGCAGTTTCTGTAATAATTTTTCTGGAGGCGATCGCTTCTAGTAAACTAGGGATTTGACAGGATATTTTTAGATGATAAATAATATCTTCTGGGGATATTTTTACAATATTGGACATGATTTAATCTCCTTGATTTACTAATTTTATTAAAAATTATTTTGAAAAAATAATATTTCAAGAATAATTAACCGCAGATCAACGCAGATAAAGATGGATAAATTAATGGATTTAATAATTTTGTGCTGACTCCTGACTCCTGCTATGGCGTATCTATCATATTTACCTGATATGTTATTTTCTTATCTCTATCTAATGGTAGTTTTAATATTTTTGATAATTTATAGCCACAAAATTTGAAAATAAAAACCAAAAAACAAGATCCCCGATTTCTTTAAGAAGTCGGGGATCTAAATTGAAGTCGGGGATCTGAAATTTCTAACCGAGAGAAACAGTTAAGCTTCCAGGTTTAGCAAAATCACCAGTTAATACTATACCCCGATTATTGGTATGTAAATGACGGAGAATTTTGTAAATTGCTTCCACTTCTTCAACAGCACCGGACATCTCTGCCAGTTCAGAAATAGAAAGTGCTTTTTTCTGGGTTTGTAACACTTCTAAAACTCGTTTTTGTAAATCTAGAATCACAGCGGCAGCTTTTTTACCAGCTTCCACACCTGGTTGATGATAAGCATTGACATTTACTAAACTGGCGTATAAACCCACAGCCCGTTCATACAATGCAATTAATGCGCCAACCATGCGAGCATTAACTTGAGGAATGCTGACTGTAATCGAATCGCGGTTATTCTCATACAATGCTTGCCGAGTTCCCAACAAGAAACCACAGAGATAATCACCAGAAGTGACTCCAGGATCAACTTCTACGGATTTTCCTTGACGATCTTCTAAAACTTCAATTAAGGTGGCAAAGAAATTGGGGACACCTTCGCGCAACTGTTGCACATAAGCGTGTTGATCAGTTGAACCTTTGTTGCCATAAACTGCAATCCCTTGAAATACAGTTTTCCCATCTAAATCTTTTTCTTTACCCAAGGATTCCATGATCAGTTGTTGCAAATAGCGGCTAAATAGCAACAGACTGTCTTTGTAGGGGAGGACCACCATATCTTTTTCACCTTTGCCATTTCCAGAGAAATACCAAGCAAGGGCTAATAAAGCGGCTGGGTTGTTTTTGAGATTGGGGACGCGGGTGGCATCATCCATTTCTTTTGCCCCGGACAGCATGGCACGGATATCTATGCCCTGTAATGCCGCAGGTACTAGCCCGACAGCGGACATTTGTGAGGTACGTCCACCAACCCAATCGTACATGGAAAACCGGGCTAACCAATTTTCAGCTTTGGCGACTTTATCCAGGTTGCTATCTTGTCCGGTAATCGCAACTGCATATTTAGCAAAGTCTAATTTTTGATCTGTGTAGGCTTGTTTAACCTCAATCATGCCGTTGCGAGGTTCGGGTGTGCCTCCAGATTTGGAAATGACTAATACCAAGGTTGTGGCTAGTTTATCGCCAAGTTGGGCAAGAACCCGATCAATTCCGGTGGGGTCGGAATTGTCTATAAAGTGAATTTGTAGGGGTGGTAGGTCGGGAGACAGGGCTTGGGCGACAAATTGCGGACCCAAGGCTGAACCACCAATACCAATGGAAATGATATCTGTGAAGCGACATTCCTTGGGGGGATGAATTGCCCCGGTGTGTACCTGGTCGGCAAAAGCTTCGATTTGTTCTAAGGCTTGAACTATTTCTTGGGTGAGTTCGGGGGTGGGCGCTAGGTCTGGATTCCGCAACCAGTAATGTCCTACCATGCGGTTTTCGTCGGGATTGGCGATCGCCCCCTTTTCTAATTCCACCATATCCGCAAACGCTTTGTCAAATTTAGGTTGTAACGATGCCACAAACCCATCATCAAACCTCATTCGACTAATATCTAGATATAGTCCTAATCCTGGATGAAAATACAACCAGTCCTGGTATCGTTGCCAAAGTACCCTAGAATCCATAGGGAAATCTCAAATAAAGTGTTGGTCAAACACAAGTTTAATGTATGCTTTTGGCGATCCCTGCTTTGTCTTATACAGTTTTTAATAGAATAACGGATATAGGGGGGTTTCAGTTTACATTGCGTTACATTAACGGCTGATAACTGACAACTCAAACATGACAAATGACAAGTAACTAAATTATGATCGAATACCTGATTTTTCTCGCCATTTCTACCGCCACCTTCGCCCTGTTCGGACTAGGACTCAATCTCCAATGGGGTTTTACTGGTTTAATTAACTTTGGTCATATTGCTTTCATGACTTTGGGTGCGTATACTACGGTTTTATTAAGTCTTAAAGGCGTACCGTTACTGCCATCGGCAGGAATTGGGTCTATTGTTGCTGCCATGCTTGGTTTAGTAATTGGCTTTGCAACTTTGCGGTTACGCGAAGATTATCTTTCAATTGTCACCATTGGTACAGGTGAATTAATTCGATTAATAGTCAATAATCAGGATTTGCCTGTAGGTAATACGTGGATATCGGGATCTTTCGGTGTGCAAAG
This sequence comes from Aphanizomenon sp. CS-733/32, assembly GCF_028330045.1. Taxonomy (NCBI): domain Bacteria; kingdom Bacillati; phylum Cyanobacteriota; class Cyanophyceae; order Nostocales; family Aphanizomenonaceae; genus Aphanizomenon; species Aphanizomenon sp. CS-733/32. The sequence goes on along the minus strand of NZ_JAQMSE010000249.1, from coordinate 6,500 downwards.
TTATGTGATCCCATTATCAACAACTCCCAATTTGTTTTTCCGCTGGATGATGATTGGGGTATTAACTTTATTAACAGGAATCACATTATTTTCTCTATGGCGTTGGCTGCGAACTGCTCAAATTTCTGCAAGTAATAATCCAGTCAGAAATAGTAGTCTTAAACAAGAATTTACCTCTCGGTTAATAGTCGGAATTGCTTTAGGGTTATTAGCTGTTGCAATTTATATTTCTGGTGTGATTGGACTCTATAATTATAATCCCAAAGCCGGGTTAATGTTGTTCATATTGTTAATTTTAGCTTTTGTCTTTTGGCGGTTAGAAATTTTAGTGCGATCGCCTTGGGGAAGGGTGCTAAAATCTATTCGTGAAGATGAAGAAGTTCCCAAAGCATTAGGCAAAAACGTTTTTTCCTATAAACTCCAATCATTAATGTTAGGTGGGGCGATCGCGGGGATTGCTGGAGCATTTTTTGCTTGGCAACTAGGCGCAATTTACCCCGATAACTTCCAACCCCAACTCACCTTTGATGCCTGGATTATGGTGATTTTAGGTGGTTCTGGTAACAATCTGGGAACTATTTTAGGCGCAGTTATTTTCTTTACTTATGATGCCATCACTAGAGAATTTTTACCCAAAATTGTTCCCCTAGATGTAGAACGGATTGGTGCATTTCGGATCATGTTTATTGGGTTACTGTTAATGGTATTGATGATTTGGCGACCTCAAGGTATTTTAGGGAAAAAGGAGGAACTGACTCTTGGTAAATAATTGGTCATTTGTGATTAAAAATATCAGCAGTTTTTAAGAGGTAAATTAAATGGCTTATAGCGATTTTAAGCTACAGGAAGTAGTGAGAAAATTTGGATTAACTATTAACGAAAAAGTAGATTTATTTGCTGACACACCAGAAAGAGAAGCCAGTGCAATTTTAGATACTGTTCTCAAAACCAATGTTCCTTTAGCCTTAGCAATTAATACTGAAAAAGCTCGCTCAGAAATGATTATTGCACCAGTTTTAATTGAAATCAAGAATATTTTTACCGAAGAAATTAGTTTGTTCTCAGGTGTTGATTTTAATGTTGATCCAGAACAGGGTTTAAATGGAGTTTGTGACTTTATAATTAGTAAATCACCAGAACAACTATTTATTACTTCTCCTATTATCACTATCGTTGAAGCAAAAAATGAAAATATTAAAGTTGGATTAGGTCAATGTATCGCCGAAATGATCGCTGCACAACTATTTAATCAAAAGGAGGGTCATTATCTGGATTTGATTTATGGTATTGTAACAACAGGGAATATGTGGAAATTTTTGAAACTGCAAGATCAAGTAGTTTACATTGACTTTAGTGAATATTATATTAAAGATATCAAAAAAATATTAGGTATCTTGTCTGCATCAGTTCATTGTAATAATTAAAAGTTAACAAAAAACTAAAAATGAAGTTGAGAAGAAAATTATAATGGTAAATAATATCGAATCACCCCAACTACCTCTTTTAGCTGCAACTGGACTTTGTAAAAATTTTGGCGGAATTAAAGCAGTTCAAGAAGCTAATATTGAAGTGATCAAGGGTAGCATTACTGGGTTAATTGGTCCCAATGGGGCTGGGAAAACTACTTTATTTAATTTACTCTCTAATTTTATTCATCCCGATAAAGGTAGAGTGATTTTTGATGGTGAACCTATTCATCAATTACAACCATACCAAATTGCCCAACAGGGATTAGTGAGAACCTTTCAAGTTGCCCGGGTTTTATCGAAGTTATCAGTATTAGAGAATATGCTGTTGGGGGCGCAAAAACAAACCGGTGAGAACTTTTGGCAAGTGCAATTTCAACCCCAGATTGTTGCCAAGGAAGAAAAGCAACTAAAAGAACGAGCAATGTTTTTGTTAGAATCTGTAGGCTTAGAAAAAAAAGCCGCTGATTATGCCGGTGGTTTATCTGGGGGACAGCGGAAACTTTTAGAAATCGGTCGGGCATTGATGACTAATCCTAAGTTAATATTGCTAGATGAACCTGCTGCTGGCGTAAATCCCAGATTAATTGATGAGATATGCGATCGCATTCTAGCCTGGAATCGTCACGACGGCATGACATTTTTGATTATTGAACATAACATGGACGTAATTATGTCCTTATGCGATCGAGTTTGGGTATTAGCTGAAGGACAAAATCTAGCCGTTGGTAGTCCCACAGAAATCCAAAATAATACCAAAGTTTTAGAAGCATATTTAGGACAATGATATTATATTAGATATGCCCAAAAAAATTAGAGAACTGAAAAATTTATTACTGCAATCAGGTTTTACTTGTCGGACTGGAAAAGGTAGTCATACTAACTGGTATCATCCTTTATTATCTGGACGAGTTACTATATCAGGTAAAGACGGAAAAGATGCAAAAGAATACCAAGAGAAAGATGTTAGTAACGCCATCAAAAGAATAGAAGAAATAAAAAAAGCTCAAGAGGAAGCACAAAATGAATAATCATTACACAATCATTATTCAATGGTCAGAAGAAGATAAATGCTTTGTGGTAAGTCTTCCTGAATGGGGAGAATTTTGTCATACTCATGGAGACACTTATGAAGAGGCTTTAAAAAATGCCCAAGAAGTTTTAGAAATGCTGATTTCATCTTATTTAGAAGACGGACAACCAATACCCGAACCGCAAATTGTCGGCAAGTCATTAACAGCAGCTTAATTGTAAGAATTAGGCAAGAGTAATTTTGATGGTGAACTTATTCACAATTTGCAATCAGACTATAGCGGTTATCGCTAGGATGCAATATAATCGAGGGCGCAGACCCTGCGCCCCTACAGATTTTGCGATTGGCTGACTCTAAGTAGGTGAACACAATAAAACCAAACTGTGTAAAGAAACGTAAAATCGCCCAAACCCTCTTCACTCTTGCCTCTTGCCTCTGGTTACTGAGCGAAGTCGAAGTATTGCCTTTTGCCTTGCCATAACGACAATTTTCAACGCCAACCTACTTATCTCACTCAAGTGCATACCGCTATAAGTCCTGAGACAAGGTGTAATTGATAATTTTCAAGCATTCAAAATAATACCAAAGTTTTAGAAGCATATTTGGGACAATAACGTTATATTAGATATGCCCAAAAAAATTAGAGAACTGAAAAATTTATTACTGCAATCCGGTTTTACATATAAACCAGCAAAGGGAAGTCATAGTAAATGGATGCATCCAAAATTATCTAAATCTATTATCATTGCTGGTAAAGATGGTAGTGATGCTAAACAATATTTAGAGAAGCAAGTTAATGAAGCAATAGCCGAATTAAATAAAATAGAAACAGAAGAAAAGGAGGAATCAAAGGAATGAAATATACAATTATTATTCAATGGTCAAATGAAGATAAATGTTATGTAGTTTCATTACCAGATTTTACAGATATTATGCAGCCTTGTACTCATGGAGACACTTATGAAGAGGCTTTAAAAAATGCCCAAGAAGTTTTAGAAATGCTGATTTCATCTTATTTAGAAGACGGACAACCAATACCCGAACCGCAAATTATCGGCAAGTCATTAACAGCAGCTTAATTAGATACCCGACTTCTTTAAGAAGTCGGGTATCTGAAAATACAGAATCCAGAATCCTATGAATCGTAACCTACAAGAAACTCATTTAAACCGCGCCCGTGCTAGTCTTAGACAAGCATTATCTTGGTATGGATATCTCCGTAAATCGGGACAAATGGCAGCAAATCCAGAATTAGCAAGGTTGCTAAAACCAGAAATAGAAACTTTAAATGCCACACTCAATAAATTAGATGCCAATGTCATCAGAATTGCGGCTTTTGGTTTAGTCAGTCGGGGAAAATCAGCAGTATTAAATTCTTTATTGGGAGAAAAAATTCTGCAAACCGGACCCCTAAATGGTGTCACTCAATCACCACGTTCTGTACCTTGGAAACCCGGAGATAAGGTATTAGTCGAATTAATTGATACTCCCGGTTTAGATGAAATTGCCGGAGATTCACGGGCGCAAATGGCACGAGACGTAGCGCGTCAAGCTGATTTAATTTTGTTCGTGGTTTCTGGGGATATTACGAGAACTGAATATCAGGGATTATTAGAATTACGTCAAGCCCAAAAACCTTTAATTTTGGTATTTAATAAAATTGATTTATATCCCGATACAGATAAAAATGCAATTTATAAAAATCTTCAACAATTAGGGGCAGGAAATACCCAAAATCAGCCATTGTTACCCGATGAAATTGTCATGATATCGGCTGAACCTGCACCAATGGAAGTGAGAGTAGAATATCCAGATGGAAGCATCACCTCTGAATGGGAAACACCACCACCGCAAGTAGATGAATTAAAGCAAACAATCTTAAATATATTAAATCGAGAAGGACGATCTCTTTTAGCTTTAAATGCACTCATTCAAGCTAGAGAATCCGAAGAAAATATCGCCCAAAAAACCGTTCATATCCGCGAAAAAGAAGCACAAGATATTATTTGGAGGTTTAGCCAATATAAAGCCCTAGCCATTGGTTTAAATCCTATTGCTTTCTTAGATATAATAGGTGGTTTAATTACCGATTTAGCCTTAATTCGGGCATTAGCTAAATTGTATGGTTTACCCATGACTGGCTATGAAGCCAGTGAATTATTAAAAACAATTTTATTTAGTTCTGGTGGTTTATTATTAAGTGAAATTGGCAGTAGTTTTATATTAGGCTTAGGTAAAAGTGCCGCAGCGATCGCCAGTGGTGATAATCCCTTTAATATTACTACTTTTTTCGGGAGTGCGATAGCCCAAGGTGGAATTGCCGGTTATGGTGCTTATACAGTCGGTAAAGCCGCCCAGTTATATCTAGAAAAAGGCTGTACTTGGGGACAATTGGGCGCTAACACCGTCATTCAGGAAATTTTGTCACAAGTTGATAAAAATACTATTTTGTATCGTTTACAGCAAGAATTAGGCGGTACTTTTGGTGAGTTTTGAGAGATTGAATCTAAGAGGGTGTTTGAAAAGTTTTGAATGTATAAATTGACCCCTCTCCAAACCTCTCCCCGACGCGGGGAGAGGCTTTGAAAACCCCATTCCCTGGTAGGGAAGGGGGGCAGGGGGGTTAGGTTTTTGGAGATTATGGGTTTCATCTGATACTTTTCAAACAACCTCTTAGCAAATTTTTCCATAAGCATAAATTCTATAAATCCTTCCAAGCTTCGTCTTCTTCTGGTTCAAGCCAAACTTTATTGAGTGATGATTCACTTAACTCAAGAAAATCTTTTACTAAAATTTCCAAATCATCTACATTACTAACTTGCAAATTTTGAATCTTTTCAAGTGGTAGATTAGTTAGTTTAGCTACTAGAGATAAATCAATACCTTCTTGTAGCATATTGAGTGCAACTTGAGTTAAACCTTCTTGTAACCCTTGTTCCCAGGCTTCACGTAAAGATTGAGATTGAAGTGCTAATTCACGCATAATTATAAGTTACAGATACTCTGTTTAAATTATAACTAAAATATTTGGATTATTTAATAATTTAGCATTGCTAAAACTTCATTAGTGAATAATTAAGCCATGATTATATCATCATAGAATCAAAAAGTATATAAATTAACTAAAAATAATTATTGGAATTGTTACTCTGAAAAAGAGTTTACCAATTATGAGTAATTCTCTTCATTAGCAATCCTTAAAATTCCTAATTAACCTTTATTTTCGTCAACAAAGGTAACATGATCATGGTATCCCTAAACGAAGTTATCAATGGTAAAAAACCCATTGAAGCAGCAATTCTTGAAGCCATTACAGAAGCGCGGACAACCTGTACAGAAAATGGTAATAATTCCGCTAATTGTGCAGTAGCTTGGGATATTGTCGAAGAATTACAAGCAGAAAAAGCCCATCAAAAACAAGCAAAACACCGCAAAACAGCCTTAGAAACCTATTGCGAAATGTATCCAGATGCGTTGGAGTGTTTGATTTACGATCTTTGATTTAGATTGAGATCAAGAAGAATGTAGAGACGAGAATCCCTACCCATGGAACGTCTCTACATTGGTTTGAGATCACACATATTTAATTTTCACCAGATATTTAGTCAAGAGTAAAAGTAAGAGATTCAAGTACATATATAAAACCCCCTATTCTACAGCCCCCAACGCCTTCAAAGTTAAGATTTCCGCACGGCTTAACCCCTTCACCCCCTGAATCTTCAACCCTGCATATAACCTATGGTCAAAGGTGGCGATACATTCCCCAGACTGGACATCCCACAGTTTCACCGTTTTATCATCACTACCACTAGCCAAGGTCAGACTATCTCCACTCCAGGCTACTGAGTTAACCAGACTGCTATGACCCTCTAGGGTTCGCACACAGTCCCCAGTCTGGACATCCCACAGTTTCACCGTTTTATCATCACTACCACTAGCCAAGGTCAGACTATCTCCACTCCAGGCTACTGACCTAACCAGACTGCTATGACCCTCTAGGG